>JAZDOH010000113.1:0-6297 GCA_043798815.1 Candidatus Peregrinibacteria bacterium
GAGGTGGCGTTATCGATGTTTAATTTGATGTAGGCCTGGAAGTTCGCGATGTTGATCAGGTCTTGTTCGCTGAATACCGGCGCGAATTCCTTGGCCATGTATTCCGCGTCCTGGGCGCCGATTTTAAAGCACATCATCGAACCCACGTTGCCGAACACGGCATCGCGAATCGTGTTGTCTTCATGTTTCCCCTTTCCCCCTCCGCTCATCTGAGTGATCTGGCTGATGTACTGATGCGCGATGACCAGGGCGAGGCGGTATTTGCGCGCTTCAGAAAGGATGGAGGCAAACGATTCCGTCACGAAGTTCTGGAATTCATCCACGTACAGGTAAAAGTCTTTGCGCTCGTGTTCCGGCGTGTCCACGCGGCTCATGGCGCCCATTTGCAATTTGCTGACCATCACCATTCCCAGCAATTGCGCGTTCAGGTCGCCCATTTTTCCTTTGCTGAGGTTGCAGAGCAAAATCTTGCCCTCATCCATCACCTTGCGGAAGTTGAAGCCGGATTTGGTTTGGCCGATGATGTTGCGGATTTGGGCGTTGGTGACAAAGGGGCCGAATTTGGCGGAAAAGTACGGAATCATTTCCTGTTTTTCCCGCGCGCCGGTACTGGCCATTTCTTTTTCCCAGAAGGAACGAACCACGGGATTTTTGACTTTGTTCAGCTTGTACCGCTGCCAGGACTCATCCGTGAACAAACGCGGCAGGTCTATGAGAGTGGCACCAGCCTCGTCGTCTTCCATCAGCGTGAGGCACCCATTGCGAAAATAATGCTGGAGGCGCGGACCCATGATCTCTTCACCGAAAAGCTTGATGAAAATCGCCAACGCTTCCTGGCTCATGAATTCTTTTTCGTCCTGCGTGTAGGCTTCCAGGATGTTGAGCCCCATGGGCCGCCCCAAATCGCCAGGATCAAAAATAATTACATCGTCCGCCCGGCTGCGGGGAATATGCGATATTACTGCCTCCACCAAATCCCCGTGCGGATCGATCAGGCACGCACCCTCGCCTTTCACATCCTGTTTGAACATGGTGTTTAGAATGGTGGATTTGCCGGTACCGGATTTCCCGATCATGTAAAAGTGGCGGCGGCGGTCATCCCTTTTGATGTAAACGGGGCGGGTTTCCCCCCGGTAAATGTTGTTGCCCAAAAACAGCCCGGACTCCGGCAGGTTTTGCGGCGCCGGAGCGATTTTGAATTCCTGCCACTTGATGACCGGCGATTTGTTGTATTTGATGTTGGGGAAATGAAACACGGATGAGATTTCCTCAGGCCCCAAAATCATTTTGTGCGGATGCATGATCCGCTGCCACCAGTCGCGCTTGATGTCCCGTAAAATAAATCCGTGCAGCAGGGTTTTACGTGGAAAATATTTGGTTTTGTGGAATGCGTTATTGTTAGGTGCATTGTACTGGGCAAAAGAATCTTTGATTTCCGTCACGATTTCTTTGGCGCGGTATTTGTTGCGAGCGGAAGCTACAATCCGAATCACCGCTTCGAATCCCACCTTCACATTTTTGGTTTCCATGAGCTTCACCTGCTCGTCCATCAAAGGCGTAGTGCGTGTGGAACCGGTTTTTATATCCATGCTTTCAGTAAACTTTTCCTGCTCCGTTCCCTGAGCCAGAATCCGGACCCAGGTGGCGATCCAGCCAAAAATATTGAGTTTGTGCAGCCAGCTTTCCGCTTCTTTACCCAAAAACAATTGTTTGGCGGCTTCACGTCCTTTCTTTTGCCAGCCATCCGGAAGCGGCCGCATCATAACCTGAATCGCCGCGCCCTCATCACGTCCGATGCGAGACAAGGTGTTGGTGATGTTGTTGAACGGATCCGATCCCATAAACTGATACGTTCGAATGGGGTACATCGACGCTTTGTGCAGACGAATGTACATGCCTGTGGCTTTGTAGCCTTGACGAAAGATGTTGTAATCCTCCACTTCTTCCACAAACACGTCCGAGTAAAATCCAGTGATCTGCTTGGTGATGAGTGATTTTAAGTGCCGTGGAACCACAAAAAAGAATTGGAGCTGCCCGTCCAAAATCACATACTCGCAGGAAAGAAAATCCTGCCCAGTAATGATGTATTTGTAATCATCCCGGTAAATCGAATGAATTGCCTCAAAAAGATGAGTCATTACATCTGTGGTTTCTTTGAAGGTTTTTCCGGTAGAATACTGTTCCGATTCACGTTCGCGATCTTCTTTGGAATCTTTGATGGGGACTGAAACCTTGAGAAAAGCCATGCTGAGTGATCGTTCCAGGTTTTTATGGACACGAATGCGCCACCAGCTTAAAAGAAAGGCAACGACGAACACTCCGACTATGATCACTATTTTGAACAAAGGGGAAATTTATTTTTATAATCTGAAAAGCAGTATAACTCAAAAAACGAAATAACGACAGAACGAAATAGCCGTTATTTCGTCATTTCGTTATGTCGTTTTTTCGTTTTAAATATCAAGTTCTTCCAAGGATTCTTTGGACGTTTTGTTCCGTGGCTTTTTTGTGGTTTTACTTTCTGCGTCGTCGAATTTGGGCAGCACCGCTTCTATGGCACCCCATTCGGAATCCTCCTTCATGGGAATGATGAGCGCCACCTCATCGCCCACCGCCGCGCGGAAGTAGGTGACGGAAGCCAGAAGCACCCGGTACGCTTTACCATTCGCCAGTATCATATACTGGCCATCTTTATGCACCAACGGACCGATCACGGTTTTGCGTTCCACGGGACCGATTTGCTTGTACAGGAATTTTCCTTCCTCCGTCACGGTGAGCTTGAGCACGTCGCCGGGAATGAGTTTGGATTTACTGGCGTAATTGGCCGGCACCGGAAAGGTGTTCCCTTTTTTATCCACCATGTTCTGCCCGTCAAAAACCCCTTCGATCACTTTGCCCACTGCGCCCGAAGAAGGGACGACTTTGGCAGCTTTTGCCGCATAACGGCCGGCATCCGCGAGCGAACCGTCGTTCAACCCAGTGGCTTCTTCCAGTAAATGTTTGACCAAGTCCAAAGCGGCTTGGGCGCTGGCGAGAGCTTCATAAGCTTTGGCGATTTTGTTGGTTTCACTCATTTTTATTGATTTATTGTTTAAATTTATTTCAACTTGGTTTTGGGAACGGAAAGCGGGGTGTTTTGGAGGTTTTTTTCGATTTGTTTACGAGTCAAAAGTCCTTTTTGAGCCCCGAATTGGCCAACGACCGAATTTGCGTTCAGGGTACCATATTTAAGCGCCATGTCCAAATCTTTGCCAAAAATGCGGGCGCTGACAAATCCGCTCGCAAAGGCATCCCCTGCTCCCAATGTGTCGGTTCGTTTTTGAGTAACGACGGGGCAGAAATAAAGAAACGTTCCGTCGGTTGTCTGAGCCCCATTGCGGCCATCGGTGATCACAACATTTTTAACTCCGCATTTTGCAAGAGCAACCATGATTTCACTCACATCATCCGCGTATGGCGGCAAAAATGAGCCCGGCGTGTGCACGTGATGACGAGGATCGTCTTTTTTGACTCCAGCCAGTTGATACGGAATGCCCGTGAATAACGCCGCTTCCTCCTTGTTCACAAACAGAATTTCCGTTCGGGCGAGCAAATCTTTCCATTGTTTCACCCCTTCCGCAAATTGCTCATGACCCGGATTCCAGGCGAGTTTGATGGCGGGATGTTTTTTGAGCAAAGTGGTGAGAGCCTTAAGCACTCCGGGGCTGTCGCCGGAAACATGACTCAAAAAAATCCAATCGGCTTTCGCGATGGCCTTGAGCGGCAAATCATCGGCGCTGAACAAATGATTCGCCCCCGCGTACCCCAGCACCGTCCGATCGCCGTCGATCGTGCTTAAAATCGTGGAAAAACCGGTTTTTTCTTCCTTGGTTTCCGCGATGGCATCGGTATTCACCCCTTCACGTTTGAGATTCCCGAGCACTTTATCCCCGTATTCAGCCCCGATCTTGCTCACGCAATGGGCCTCGAATCCCATGCGCGCGAACGCAACGGCAGTGTTGGTGGCTCCCCCGCCAAACGTTTCGGTCACGTGATCGATTTTCACCTTTCCGCCATAACGCAAACACAGCCAGCTTTCCTTCGTTTCGGGTTTGATGAAGTGCATCACCGCCTGATCCGACGGTTTCACAAAAATATCGAAGGTGGCGCTGCCGATGGAGAAAAGGGTTGGTTTTTTCATGGCTTAAGATGCTTCCGCGGCTACAATGGTATTATAACCTCGCAAACACAAACTTAAAATGCCCAAAGCAAAGGCGGCGATGCCCACGGCGAGAAAGGTGGTTTTAAGGCCGTACACATCCGCCACAAATCCTGTGACGAGCGGCCCGGAAATACGACCCAACCGCTCCACCAAATTATGAAAAGCCGTGATCTCGCCGGATTGGCTCCGGAGCGTAAGACGGGTGATGGCGCCCTGATACGCGGGCCGAATGATGGCCATGGAAAAAGACGTCATCGCGATGAGTAAAATCAGGCTGGCTTGTTGCACGATGAGAAAGAGTAATCCGTAACTTAGCGCCGCAATGAAAAGCCCAAGGGCGATCATGTTCATGCGGGGCAAGCGGTCTTCCAATTCCGAAAAAAAGAAGCTGAAAACAAACGGCAAATACATGACAGCCATCAGGAGTGAAATCGAGCCCATAGAAAGATTCATGCTGAGCCCGAACAAGGGAATGAACGTGAAAGAAAACATGCGAAGCACGCCGTCAAAAAACGCGAGAAGCAAAAAGAAAAATACCTTGGGGTTCAGCGCCTTGGCATCGGCGATGATGCCCAAAAAATCTTCTTTTCGATGAAAATATTTCCGGAATCCCTGGAAGAACGAGCGAATCCCCCTCTCATGCACCCGGGGCAAAATAAAAAAACTCAGAAAAATGCTCGGAAGCACCCACAAGAACATGGTATTGAGGCTGTAATAGCGGATGAGGAACGCGCCGATCACCATGCCTAGCACCCACCCAAAATTGTCCATCGCCACATAAAAACCGAAGGGCGCGGATTTACTGCCGGGATCATGCCGACGAATGTAGCTTTCCGCCCCATCCACGATGAGCGGTTGCCCCACCCCATTCAAAAACAATCCAAGGATGAGCAACGGGAGGCTGTGAAAAATGCCAGCCAGCACGTAACAGAGGATCACGAAAAAATAAACCATTTCTCCATCCTGAATGATCGTGCCGTCCTTCACCCGATCACCCAGCCGGATCAGCGGGATGAGCATGAGAAACGAGCCGATCTGCATGATAGAAACGAGCGAACCGACCACTGAATATTCTTCGCTGAACTGATTCAGATAAAGCGGGAAAAGTGGATCGGCAAACCCCCAACCCAGAGCCCGCAAAAAAATGACGAGCACGATGAGTTTGATTCCGATGGGAATCGAGCGGCCATCCCTAAAAAGAGTTTTGAATAGAGATCCCATGAATCAGCGTTTGAAGTGTTTGCGTTTTTGGGAATAAACAAAAGCGGCCAGGAGAACGGAAGCGCCGATAACCCACAAACTTTCAGGGCCGGTGGCTTCATTGTATGGGACGCGTTTGAGTGTTCCGCCTAAAACCGAGGAGACGAGTTCAGGAGCCGCTCCGTAAAATCCTGTTTCACCAGGAGTCGCGCTCACTTCCGTGGAAAACCCGCCCAATTCCTGGCCTGCGGCATCCAATGGAACCATGGCAAAATAGTACGTGGCGCCATTGATCAGATCCGGAACGGTAGTCGCCGCGCGGTCGCCGCGCACCAACACAAAGTCATCGTATTGGCCGGATTTAAGGCCGAAATAAATTTTGTAATAAAAAGCGGAGGTTGCGTCCGTGACATACCAATTGAGCGCCACTCCTCCGTTAAGCGGCGTTGCCTGGAGACTTGAGGAAGGGGCTGGAGAAACGGGAAGTGAAGGCGCCACCGGCGTGACTGCGATGGTGACGGAAAGGTCTTTGCTTTCAGCGGCTTTGGCGTCCACCGCCTTCACCGCGAAAAAGGATTGCTGGCCATTGGTCAGATTCCCCACCGTCATTCCGGTAACGGCTCCCGGTGTGTCCAGGGTTTTATCGAGCTTGTCGTAAACGGCGCCGTAATAAACACGATAATGATCGATTGAAAATCCGGAAGCGGCAATAGCGTTCCATGTCAAAGTCACGGAGTCATCCCCTGACTCGCCGGACAATCCTTCCACTTGAGGAGGCGTTTGGGGTTCCGGAGAAATCACTTTGATCGTTCGTTGATTCAGCAGTTCCGCTTTATTCCCTAATCGATCCGACAAAACCACATCCACAGGGTACTGCCCTTCCGCCGCGGGAGCTG
>JAZDOH010000003.1:0-4563 GCA_043798815.1 Candidatus Peregrinibacteria bacterium
CTGTTTGAAGTGAGCTTGTCGTTCTTGGTAGTGCCCTTTGTGGTGCTGGGCCTGGTGATGATCCATCACCTCTACAGATCCAGCAAAGCCGTATGGCATTTGATCCGACCGAAAAAGGCTTAAATCTTCTCCCATTCCTTATCCTGCCTGCACAGGAGTTCGGGGGCTTGTTCAGGATGAGCCATGATGAGTTTGGTGAGCCGTTCCATTCGCACGCGGTTTTGGGAGCCTTTAACGAGCACCAGATCTTTGGGTTGGAGTTGTTTTTGTAAAAAATGACCTGCTTCTTCGGAATCAAAAAAAGTGTAAATCTGGTTTTCCGGCATGCCGGCATCCAGGGCTCCTTTTTTGATCGTGGCGGCTTCTGGCCCAACGGCGATGAGGAGTTCAGCGGTAGCAGCGGCTTGTTTCCCCAAATTCAAATGAGCCTCTTTGGTGGCTTCACCCAATTCATTCATTGTTCCCAAGGCCGCAATTTTGCGTCCCGCTTTAAGGTCGTGGAGCAATTGGAGTGCCGCACTCATACTCACCTGCGAAGCATTATAAGAACTGTCGATGATGTGTGATTTATTGATGCCGTCGATTGGAGTCATGCGGCCAGGCGGCAATCGGAATTGGAAGAGGGCTTTGGCGCATTGTTCCAAGCTAAGCCCAAGCGCCACTCCCACGGCAATGGCTGGCAAAAGCACGTAGAGTTGAAAGGCGCCTAACACAGGCACATCGAATGGAGCCGATTGGTTTTTGTAGTGAATAACGAATCGGAGTTGGCGGGAGGTCACTTCTACATCGGTGGCACGCAAATCCGCGGTTAGCCCTGTACCGTAATGAATCACATGCGCCGGAGTTTTCATTTCACGGATCAGCGGATTGTCGTCATTCAAAATCGCCACGCCCTCTTTTGACAAACGTGCTACGAGCTCACCTTTTTCCCAGGCGATGTCGTGAATATCTTTGAACTGGCCTGATTCCAAATGCACCGGCGCCACAGCCGTCACCACGCCAATGGAAGGATGGGCGATACGAACCAATTGGGCGATGTCCCCGCGATGATCCGCACCCATCTCTAACACCATTTTTTGGTACGGCTGTTTTTTGCCAAACAGGATGCGCTTAAGAATGGCGAACCAGCGCAACGGAGATGAAAATCCGGATTCCTCTTCCTGTAAAATCGCCAAACTCATCCCAAGTTCCGTGTTGAATCCTTCAGGACTGGCGTAAGTGGAAAAGTGATCTTTTAAAATCGTGTAAATCGCCTGCTTGGTGCTGGTTTTTCCAACGCTACCCGTCACGGCAATTACTTGAATGCGATGAGCTCGCAAAAATTGCCGCGCACGAAAAACAAGGATTTTGGTGATGAGGAATTTGAGCAACCTTTTCATGCCCGGCTATTTTAATGAAAAAACTTGTTAACCGCAAACTAGGCTATTGACAAAAGCTAGAAAATATATACAATAGACGAGTTGGAATAAACTTTTATTTAATGAATTTAAAAAGAAATTTAATCACTTTCAATTTTTGGCACGAATCACGACGGGTTTTTAAAAATAGTGTTCATTATGCCGTTCTGGGTAACCAGCCAGACACTCCATTGCCTATTGTGGATCCGAATCCAGATCTGGAAATCAGGGAAGAGATACCAATTCTCGACAAAGGGCGGATCGCCAAATTTGCAGTAGAACATGCGGAACAGTACCGGTGGATGATGAGAGAATTGGTACCAAGATTACATAAATATACAGGTGGAAAATTAAGAGAAATGGATGATTTGCCAAATGTACCCCCTGAACAATTGGCTGAAATAGTTGAGGGGGTAAGAGAAAAAATAATAGCAGACATTGCCCATTGGCCTTTTTTAGAAAAATACACGCTTGAACATCGCATAGATGCCCTGGAAGATTATGCAAGGCAGGCAGATGAATTGGTTGATTATGTAATCCGTGAATGGATGCCTAACTTGGTTGACCAGATTTCACTGAGCAATGAAGTAAAGGGGACAAATGATCCTGCGGAGCTTTTGATCATGGCGTTCAATCGAAGTTTAAACCCGAAAACACGTTTTGAAGCCAGACGGAAATTTTTGCTCATGAAAATGCTGGGGGAACTGTCTTATTGTGATGAATCACGAAGGTGCCAGAATAAAGCTATGAGTCGATTGAATCAGGTGCTTAATGGCGAAATGTATGCAGTGCCAGACTCAGGAGAAAGAATTGGAGATCAGGAGGTGCATCATTTGGTATCTAGTCATGATAGCGCTCTTTTTGCGCATCGGACCCTAAGAGCCGTCATTGCCAAGGATGGATCAGAAGCAATTGATTTATTGAGTAAACCTAAAAACGCTCCTAGAGCCACTGATGATGCTGATGATAGTGAACTTACCTTAAAATCAACTTCTTTGGCCATGCGCCGGATCAAGGTCAGAACAATAAGTGGCCAGCAACGAGAAATTGATTGTTTTGTTGACTTGAGAGAAAGGCATTCTTTTTCGCGTGTTATCAAAAAAATACATCGCGATGAGCCTGTGGAAAAATTAGATCACGATTATAATGGTCTTCGCTTGGTATTTAAAACCGCTGAGGATCTCCAGGACTTTTTGAACACCTTGAAAGAAAAAATTCGCAACGGTATCAACGTCAAATTGACTAGTCGCTTGAGACAACCTGGATTTAAAAAGGGGGCTAAAAGGAGGGCTATTGTTGAGCGTTTGAGAACGATAGAAAATTCTGTGAAGGCGGAAGTTACTTTCAACAACCTGAATGGCAAGAAAAAGGGGAAGCTCAAAATGAAGTTGATTCGGCTGACGGTAACAGATGAAGACAATAATACGTATGAGTATGAGTTTCAGGCTTTTTTACCGGAAGGCTATGCCGATTATAAATTTCGAGAATTCCTAACACGGGGAGAGCACCAAGTTCTTCGATTTTTTGATGGCCCCAGCAAATTGATGTTCCCAACGGCTATTTACCCGGGCTTGAATCATCAGTCCATGTGCCAAGCCGCTCGAACAACAGCTTACGCCAGCGCTTGGGAAAAAGGAGCTGTCGAAACTGATTAAGTTTCATTTCATCCACCCAAAAATTTCCGCAGAAGAGCCAAAACAAGAAAAGCGGATAAGGTACTAAACGCAATGGGTAACGTCGGGTTTGGGAGAGGGGTGGTTGCGACCGATGGCGTCGGTGACAGAGTGAAATTTGCAGAAGGCAATGGATATTGGCTGAGCTCCAAAAGTTCTTGAGCCATAGCCACATCCAGCGAATTCAAACCGGTTATCGGTTTTAGGGAAGCAGAAAAAGTGATCATGTCATTTGGTGTTTCTGGCGGCGCCGAGGATGACAAAACCGAACTGGTTGCACCAACTTGGCGCAAAGTTGGCGCAAGAGGCGCAGGAGAAGCTGGCGCAACATGTTTGGCCACAGCGCGCTTTACGGCACGCTTTGCTGCGCGCTTTTTAGGCTGCCAATCCCCGCCGGCATGGGTAAAGAGTTCCCCGGCGTGGGTTTTGCCGTAACAAATCTGATCGGCCACATTCCCCGCCAAATCCAAAAGAGCTACGCAGTCATTTTGGTTATTGAGTTTTAAGCGCGTTTCGCGTTGCCAAAAGGTGCGTGAGCCGCCAGGAACAATGCTCCCGCCCGTGATCACAAAGGGTTTGGAGCCTTTGCCGACTTCATCATCCAACGACCACCTGCTCAGACAGATCGAATCGGTTCCGATGTTTTTCAGCCGAATGAATTCACCTCCCCCTTCTTTATTGGGCGCGGGCAAAAAAGAATCGATTTTAAGAAAATCAGAATGGCAATCTTGAGCGACTTCCGGTTCGATCACCGGCTCCAGTTCCGGCTCCAGCTCTGGTTTCTGATCTTTGGCGGCTTCTTCGGATTCCAACACACCGCTTTCTGCCAGTCGGCTCACCACCGCGTTGCCCCAAAGACCAAGCTGTTTGGTTTTGGCCTGTGTCTGCAAACCGACAAATTCCGGAAGATATTTAAAGGGAAATCGGGTGTAAGCATAGCCATAACCTTGGGCGACCAATTCCGCGTTGATGAAGTCAGAACCGAAATAAACGTAGGCGAGCAAACGACCGTATTTATCGAATTTCCCGGGCTCAAAAGCCAAAGTGATGGGTTGGCCGGTCAACCGGTTTTTAAGATAGTTGCCGGCTTCTTTTCCGTAAAACTCAACAGCTTTAAAAGGGTGCACTGTTTCCGGCGTATCCACGCCGATGAGGCGGATGGTGAATAAAGAACCTTTCACTTCCGCCACAATTGTATCTCCGTCGATGACACGGGTAACTGTAGCGCCCACCCCATCGATGAGATTGCGGACATTAAGAACAACGTATCCATCCGGCGCCTTCTGCCATTCGATCGAATCGATTTCATTGCCCGCGGGATCGAGCAAAAGAATCTGATCATCGGAATTTTTGAGACTCAATTTAAAAAAGGATTGTTTGAGTGTTTGATTCTGGCCTTGGGGCAAAATCAGAGATTCAAAAACAATTTGCTGTCCTTTTGCATTTTTGAGCGACCAGCCTTTTAAGTCGATCGGCCCGCTGGAGTCATTCAG
>JAZDOH010000082.1:0-2514 GCA_043798815.1 Candidatus Peregrinibacteria bacterium
ATGGTTTTTAGATTTTAAGGTTTAAATTTACACTTATTTTATTTTAAGCGTCAAGTTGTCATTTGCAAATCATAAGGCGTTAATGCCGCCAAGCGATCAAAAATACGCTGATATATTGGCCGCAAGTATTCCACGCGGAACTGGCAGACTCTGAGCGAGCCATGAATCCGGTCGGGCTCCAGCTCGTGACTCACCAGCTCCACAGCTACAGCATGATGCCCGTTTTTAGGATCCACGACTTGCGACTCAAGCCCGTTGTCACCCTGGAAAGGCCCAAAACCGTGAGTCACAAAAAGTTCGGCCTCCTCAAATTCTTCTTCAATTATTTGAGTGATCATCGGATGGCACCATCGTGGTTTTCCGGTTTCGTGGTTAAAATCAGCGATCAAAAAGGCATCCGGCATTGTGCCTCCCATTATGTCTTTTTTCCCTTTCGCGGGATTGTTGCTAACGGAGCCGCGGCGCGCCTGCGGACCAATGAGATAAGCTCCGGCATGGTGTCCTTTCGCTAATTTGCCCGCTAAATGATTCGGGAAGGTATGCCCGCTAAAAATGACGCTGAATCCGCAACAGGCTTTTGCAACTTCCTGAGCTTTTTTCACAGCGTTCAAATACTCCTGATAAAGCGGCAAAAACCGGGCATTGAATTCCTTTTCGGTAAAAGGTCTTACCAGTATTCTCTCTGTACGCACGCCAGCGAAAATTTCACCGATTCCAGCGCGGTTCAAGAGCATAGCGGCAAAAAAACGCACACGATTTTCTACCACTTCCGCTGTGGATCGCCAAATGAGCCCGTTAGCGCTGCCGGTCGCGCGTTTTGAATCTTCCACTGACAATCGGTCAACATCGGAAAGCAAGCGATTTACGTCTAACAGTGCTCTTGGAACATCCGTCCATACACGGTGATGATCTGTTTGATCTGCAAAGCCCATAACACGAGGCGCCGCGACATCCACGCTGCCGAAGATTGTGTTTACAACACTATCGCGAAAAGACCTGATACAGTTTCCAGGATCCCATTCCATTAGACTTACCGCGCGGGCAAAAAATTTTAAACAATTGTCCAAAATTTTCCGATCCTCCTGATTTTCCGGGTCTAGACCAAGCAAACCGCTATGAGGTAAATTGAGAACGAGCGGAGAATCGCCTTTCGCTTCTGTGCGATGAATGAGTTCTGACACATTGGGAGGGTTAAATAGTAAAGTATAATAAATTTATTCTTAATATTTGTCAACCGTTTGCGCGACGGTGTTTTTTTGTTATACTGGGATCTCATTCGACGAGGTTCTTTTTAACTTTCCCTCCACAATGCCCGCCCAAATGCTCGACGGCAAGGCGCTCTCGGAAAAATTGATCGATTCGGTCAAGGAAAAAGCGAGCCGCCTTAAGCCGACATTGGCCGTGATTTTGGTGGGAGAAGATCCAGCGTCTTTGACGTACATCAAAAATAAAAAGTTGGCTTGTGAGCGCGCGGGAATCCGCTATGTGGAATACCGGTATCCCGCCACGATGACGCAACAGGAGTTGCTTGAGAAAATCGAATCAGTGAATCAAGATCGCGGAGTGAACGGATTGATTGTTCAGCTCCCCCTTCCATCCCACATTTCCGTGCCACTGGTCATCCGATCAATCGATCCCAGAAAAGATGTGGACGGGTTTCACGCGTACAATCTCGGCAAAATGTTTTTGAGTCCGGAGTTCGAAGATTTACCGCCGGCCACTTCGCTTGGCATTGTAAAATTACTCGACGCTTACGATATTCCCATTCAGGGGCAGGAAGTGGTGGTGGTGGGCGCCAGCAATATTGTTGGTAAGCCCATCAGCCTGATGATGCTGAACCGCAATGCCACGGTGACGACGTGCCATATTTTTACGCGAGATTTAAAAGCTCACACCAAGAACGCGGATATCTTGATAGTCGCCGTCGGAAAGCCTAATCTGATCACCGCGGACATGGTAAAAAAAGGTGTGGTGGTAGTGGATGTGGGTATTACGCGACTGGCGGATGGGAAACTGTGCGGCGATGTGGACACGAAAGCGGTGAGCAAAAAGGCCGCTTTTATTACTCCCGTTCCCGGCGGCGTTGGCCCCATGACAGTGGCGGCTCTGATTTTAAATACCATTCGAGCGACTGAAAGACAGCTTAATCCTTAGCACTTAATCCTTAATCCTAACCAACATGTGCGGTTTCCTTGGCCTTTACACCAATGATAACGCGTCTCCTGAGACTTATGACGGGCTCATCGCGCTTCAGCATCGCGGACAAGACGCGGCCGGCATTGCCAGTTATGATGGCACACGTTTTCATTTGAAAAAAGATCTTGGATTGGTGCGCGATATTTTCCACGAAGGCAACATGCCTCGGCTGCTGGGCCAAATGGCGATCGGCCACGTGCGCTACCCAACAATGGGCGGCTTAAGCCAGGAGGATGCCCAGCCATTTGTCAGCCACAGCCCATTTGGTATCGCGCTCGCGCATAATGGAAATGTATTCAACAGTGGAGATTTAAAAGA
>JAZDOH010000012.1:0-4115 GCA_043798815.1 Candidatus Peregrinibacteria bacterium
ATGAGGTTCGCGATGTCCGCCGGATGCAGGCGTTCGAGTTTTTCGTAAGAGGTTTTGAGTTTGAGCCCCGCCATGTCTCCGGGAATCAGGCTGACATTTTGCCAGTCGATGTATTGAGGTTTTAAGTAGCCAAAGAAAGGCCAGTTTTCCAACCCCAGCCGACGGACGAGACCGCGAGTGGAAACATCCATTCCCACCAAACAAAAACGCTCGTCGATTTTAACGAGTTGTAAATCATTTACCCGAACTACGCGCACACCACCCACATCAAAAATTTGCTGATCGACCAAATCGCGCATGAGGAAAAGATCATCCGTCGTGAATTCCTGATTCAGCACGGAGCAATTGAATTTTTTAAGCGTGACTTCGCCGTAACTCAAATTCTCGATGCAATCATAGGGAATAAACGCTTGGGCCGCGCCCATTTTAAATACAATTCCCTGCACCTGCGGATAATCCGATCCGTTCGAACGGATCACTACATCGCGCAGCCGACCCACGTGTTCCTGACGACTGTCGAGAATCGGTACGCCGAGTAATTGGCTGAGGAAAATCATAAGATTGAACGAGAAGGGAAACGCTCTCCTCGACGGAAAAGTTCTGGAGCTACCGCTCGCGCACTTTTCTCGTCTCAGAGTCCTCCGTTACGTCACCTAAATGGTGACTTCACTACGGATCGCGTTTCTCGCATCTGTTTGGTGGGTCGGCCGGGGCTCGAACCCGGAACCAATAGCTTAAGAGGCTACTGCTCTACCATTGAGCTACCGACCCAATATTAAAAGCATTGCTAAGTCATTATAGCTATTTTTATTGATCAGGAAAGGCGGACTAAGGAGTCTCTAAAAATCGTTCGTGTAATGTATCGCCTGGCTCGGCTCTAACTAAACCGATCCCTATTAGAAAACGAAGTGCTCTTGCAATTTGGATCCGATGTTCCAAATGCCCTAGTAAAATTGAAAGGCTTGCGCCTTGCATAAGGGTAACTCCATCCGGATGTATTGGCTGTTCTGTTCCATCCGGCAATCGTTCCACATAGGTAATTCCACGATGAATAGCGTCATTGAAAAGAGCCCTGATTCCTGCCATGGTTTCCTCTCTCATGACACAACCCTCTCTCAAATGCCGCCGTATTGCCTCTTCAAGATTAGCAAGGGGATGTCCCGAAGACAATATTGGTGCGCCTAAGGGCATACATATTTTAACTAAATAATGTGAGGTGAAAACCGCGTTCTCCATCAAGATGAACGGATACTTTGAAACGCGAATCAGATGATTGGGCATCTATATATGCTTGTAATTGTCGTTGAAGTTGACTGGCAAAAGAACGTAAAACCAGATCTGCTCCGAGTGTTGGTGACATGACCCTAAAAACATCATTCGAATGAACGGTGCACATAAGTGCTTCCCTCTCACGTCTCCAACGAGGGACTTTTTCCCTAAACAAGCCAGCCAGTGGTGCTGGCAATTGCTCAATCAGTTGTGCAAGGGTCGGTTTTAATGCCCCTACAAGAGCATCTTCACATTGCCCGGCCCTAGCCAAGAAATCTCTTGCGGCTAGTATGAGACCTTTTAAGTCTTTCTCCCTGCCGGCTTCTGCAACGGCTTCTGTAACGCGGTCTTCGCCAGGTACTAATTCTTTTATTTGAGTCATAAGATAAATGTTAAAATGGTTAAGGTTAAATTAAACCATAATTTTATTCGTGTTGTCCAATATTTTATTTTACACCGATACGCCCAATGTGGGTGGCGCGGAGAAGCAGATGGCGCTACTGGCGAAACATTTAAAACTACGAGGATGCTCGGTGAGTTTGGCTTACGGGAAATACAGCGCGCTAGGCCGGCATCCGGAGCTTTTGAGTAATTATGATAAAACTTTCGTACTCAACGTGATACATAAGCACGACCCGCGGCATTATTTTGAGTTGCGGAGGATTTTGAGTCAGGAGAAGTTTGATTTGGTGCACCTGCACTTGTGGAATCCGGGGGCGTGCAGGTATGCGTTCATGGCGGCAGCGAGTAATGGAGTGCCAATTGTTACAACTGAACATGATCCGTTTGAGTTACGAGGAATTAAGCGAGCTCTCAAGTTGAGAGCGTTCCGACGGACGGTGCATACGATCGCGATCAGTCAGCAGGGGGAAATGGATTTGCAGAAATGGTATGGAATTCCGGATGACAAAATCAGCGTTGTGAATAATGGAATTGATTCCACGTCATTCCCGCGAAAGAGGGAATCAATAGATCCCCGACTACTCGGGGATGACATCATGATTACTTGTATCGCCGAACTGCACGAGCGGAAAGGGCACAAGTATTTGCTGGAGGCATTTTTAAAACTTCAATCGACAACGCCAAACTTGCAACTTCAACTCGTCGGTACGGGGCCACTGGAAAAAGAGTTGAAGAGTTGTTATGGGGCGAACCCAAACATCCATTTCCTCGGCTGGCGCGACGATGTGCCGGAGATTTTGAGTAAGTCGGACTTGTTGGTACTCCCCTCGCTCAAGGAGGCGTTTGGGTTGGTGGTGCTGGAAGCTATGGCGAGCGGTGTGGTAGTGATTGGGACGGATGGCGGCGGTGTGCGGGATATCATCCGTAATGGCGTAGATGGTTTGCTGGTGCCTCCGGCAAATTCTGACGTGCTCGCGGAAGCCATGGAGAAATTACTTTGCAACCCGGAACAAAAACGAGCGCTGGAGGAGACAGCGTTAAAACGCGTTCAGGAATTTTCTGCGGAACGTATGACCGAAGAAACGTTTAAGATTTACTCTTCCGTTTTGCCGCGTATTCCTTCCCCTTCTCGATGATCATCATCATGATTTTGATTGGCTGCCACAAATAATGATTGATCAGATCCATGGTATCCTTGGCTTTATCGGTGATTCGGCGCGCGTTCGATAAAATGCGAATGAAGTGATAAAGCGCCATCAGTAAAAACAGAGTGAGCAGACCCACGCAGACTGTGAGTACGAAGTACAAGATATCGACGGGGGTTTGATAAAGTTCTAACATAGACACGTTGACCCATTCATTATAGCATTTTTTGAAAACGAATGAAAGTTAAACCTTTTATCCCCGCCACACTTTTGCTTGCATTTTCCGCTCTGTTCAGCAGGCTTTTGGGAATTGTGCGCGACCATTTACTCGCCAGCACGTTCGGGGCGACGACTGGGCAGGGGATTTATAATTTGGATACGTATTACGCGGCGTTTCGGATTCCGGACATGCTTTATAACTTGTTGATTTTTGGAGCCATATCTGCCGCCTTTATTCCGATCTTCACCAAATACCGGAAAGAGGGTGATGAAGAGAGCGCGTGGGCGTTCGCGAACAGCATGCTGCATGTGATGTTGCTTGGAGTGATCGTGCTGGCGGGCATCGCTTACTTATTTGCTCCACAACTGACACACTTGGTGGCCGCGGGTTTTTCGCCTGGAGATTTTGAGACTACGACGCGACTCATGCGCATCATGCTGCTTTCACCGATGCTGTTTAGCATAGCGAGCGTGTTGGTTAGTATCCAGGACAGTTACCGGCATTTCTTTTTCCGCTCGCTCGCCCCAATTTTTTACAACCTGGGAATTATCTTTGCCATTGTGAAGTGGGGCGGGCAGTTTGGAGTGACGGGGGTTACGTGGGGCGTTATTTTAGGAGCCGCGTTGCAGTTGATCGTACAATTGCCGGCGCTCAAACTCGTTCATTTTAGATACAAACCGGTTCTGGGCTGGCGGCGACCGGACGTAAGGAATGCTTTTAAACTCATGGGGCCACGAGTATTGGGACTTTCGCTCAGTCAAATCACGATGATGGTGACTACATTGATCGCTAGCTTTTTGGCCACGGGTTCCATCACGATTTTTTACCTGGCGGATAATCTTCAAAATTTGCCTATTGGACTGATTGGAATCAGTTTTGCCATTACATCGTTCGCGACATTATCGGAGTTGGCGAGCGAACCCACGCCCGAGGCGTTTACGCTGGAATTGCGACGGGTAATGCAGGCGATTTTATTTCTCATCATCCCGGCAACGGTGGGCATGCTGCTTTTGCGACACGAGATTGTGGATGTGATTTTGCTCGCGGGAAAATTTACGGCTCAAGACGCGGAACTTACG
>JAZDOH010000073.1:0-3531 GCA_043798815.1 Candidatus Peregrinibacteria bacterium
AAAACGGTGTAGCCGAGTTTTTCCGATGTTTCCACTGTTTCAATCCCCTCTTTTTTGAGCAATTTGCTGCCTTTCGGCACGTACACGCGCAAATAATCCACGTTCGGTCCGCCGCCTAAAATGAAATGGAGATCTTTGAGAGGAAGTTTGGAGGCGCCGTAGTAATTGATCCATTTTTGAAAGCGGCTCCAGTCGCGTTCGCTCCAGGTGTGGTGCTTGGTGATGGTGAGTCGGTCGGTCACGGAGCCATCGCTGGCGATTTGAACCTGGTGATCCAATTTCATTTGAATGTATCGATCGCTTTTATTGCCGCCGATCGACGTGGTGATCACGTTCAGGTAATCGGTTTTTTCAGTTGGGACTGCCATTGCGCCATCCATTTTCAAAAACTTCGCGACTTCCTGGATATCTTCATCATTGGAATACAACTGAACATGGCCTTCACTGATCAGCGATTGTGCCACAGGGATGAGCGAAGAAAAATCCTGGAGCTTCATGAACTCTTTTTTCACCGCCTGAGCGAGATCAAAAAGGAGTTGCTTCGGATTTTGAACTCCGGCCAATTTGGCTTCGGTATAAAACGAGAGCAAGTCGTCGACGTTTTTTGACTTAAGTGTGAAAGGAAATCCTTTGAGCTCTATCGGCCCCGTGAGTTCGAGCAGTTTTTCAATCACGGTTTGATCCACCGCGATCACCGTGTCGACGGTGGGCCCGCGACTGTGTTCCAAAAACCATTGGATTTTTTTTGCCGACGTGGGGAAATCAGGACTAAAATTAGCGTCGCGCATGGCCCATCGATCGGCGACTTCGCGGATACCAGGCGGGGGGGCGATCATCTCGGTAAGCTGACCGTCGGTTTCATAAACGTCCTTAGCATCAAATTTGGTGATCTCGCCTTTACTTGTGGTGACCAAAAGATAGCTTCCGATGAATCCGCCTGTAGCTCGCCGCTCATTTTTGTTTTGGAGAAGGACGAGGGTTTGATGGGGGTGCTCATCGCCCAGCCAATCGAGCGCGGCGGAAAAAGCCGAACGGCCTTCACGCAGATACGCCAGCAAATCTCCGATCCCCTTTTGGGCGGTGCTCAATTGTTCGCGGACATCCGCGGGAACCACGACGGGGTTCAGGCGCGTGAGATGTTGCTGAACTTCGACCGCCTGCCCAAAAAGACTGTCTACATTGGTTTTGAGCTGCTTGAATTCTTCCAGGAACGCGGGAGTGAACGGTTCGGAAAAATGAGGGGGATTGTTGGCGAGCTCCGTAAAACTTTGCCCCAGCGCCGCGATGGCAACGCCGCTTTGGATGAGCTGGTTCGCGGCATCCAGATACAGCGGTTCATTCAAAAATTGATTGGCCTGGGAAGTGAGGAGCTGAGCATTTTTTTGAAGCTCTACGAGTGATTCTTCCGCTTTTTTAAAGCGGTCATCCGCCCCCGTGAAATCCCGCCGGAATAACTGATCCATGCCGGCTTTCAGGTGGGCAAAAGCGGTAAGCGCAACAGGCCGGTTTTGATTCATCCACGCTTTTCCCTGCAAATAGATGTTGCCCAAATTCATCAAAATAAAAATCAGCAGCGCGATCAGCGCAAAACGCCCCCATCCCACAGGAGAGGAAGAGCGAGGAGGTAATTTTTTTTCCAATGGTTTGATGAGAAAAACAGGCGGTTTGTTTTTGAAGTCCGGCATGGAATCATTGTATCATAGGCATATGACGGACTTGGATAAAAAAATCTGGGAAAAGGCGTTGCTGTTTTTAAAGTTCCGGCCCCATAGCCGAAAGGAGCTCAAAACCAAACTGGCCGCGCATTTTGCGGAGGCTACCGACGCCATCGATCAAACGCTGGATGAAATGGGGCGGGTGCAATTGATCAATGATCGCCGGTTCACGGAACTGTGGGTGGCGTTCATCATCCAAAAGCCCGTGGGCCGCATTAAAATCTTGGTGGAGGCGCGTAGAAAAGGGTTGGACAGGGAATTGGTGGAACAAGCTCTTTCGGACGCCGGGTGGGACGAAAAAAAAAGCGCCCTGCGGGCATTGGAAGAAAAAAAGCGGACGCTCCACGAAGAGGATTCGCGAAAACGAAAAATGAAATTGGCAAATTTTTTGCGCGGACGGGGGTTTACCAACGCGATCATTTTTCGGATTGTTTAAACTTTCTCTTGCTTTTCCATGCCCATTCCAGGTATACTGTAAATACAGTCGAGCTCGATACGAGGTCGACCTTTTTTTACGCCACATGCCATGAAACAACAATTTTTTGCCGCCATTAACCAGATTTGCGACGAAAAGAATATCCCTTACGACAAGGTGATTGAAACGGTGAAAGCCGCCCTGGCCACCGCGTATCGCAAAGATTTTGGAAACAAAGAGCAGGAAATCGAAATTGTACTCAATGAAAGCCAGGAATTCGCCAGCGTGCTTTTGGTAAAGGAAGTGGTGAAGGATGTGGAAAACCCCAACATCGAAATTTCCCTCACGGAAGCCCGTAAGATGAAAGGAGATGTGGAGGTTGGTGACGAGATCAAAATCGACGTGACGCCGCTCGAATACGGCCGCATCGCCGCCCAATCCGCCAAGCAGGTGATTTTGCAGCGTTTGCAGGAAGCGGAACGCGAATCTCTTTACGAAATGTTCAAGAACCGCGAGAACGAAATCCTTTCCGCCCAGGTGATGCGCGTGGAAGGGGGCAACATCCACATCCAGGTGGAAAAGCACAATGTGATTCTGGGTCCCCGCGACCAAATCCCCAATGAAAAGTACTACACCGGCAAACGCGTCAAAGTGTATTTGGACAAAGTGGTCAACACGAATAAAGGTCCTCAGCTTTCCATTTCACGCACTCATCCCAATTTGGTGGTGCGCCTGCTGGAAATGGAAATTCCCGAAGTGGCCGAAGGAGACGTGAAGGTGCGATCGATTTCCCGCGACGCAGGGCACCGCAGTAAGGTCGCCGTGTGGGCGGACGAAGAGAAGATTGATCCCGTGGGCGCCTGCATCGGGCAAAAAGGCGTGCGCATCCAAGCCGTGATGGACGAGCTGAACGGCGAACGCGTGGACATCATCGAATGGTCCGCGGATCCCAAGGAATTCATCGCCACAGCGTTGCAACCTGCCAAGATCGCGGAAGTGATCATTGTGAACGCGGGTGAAGACGGTCGCACCAAAAAACGCGCCGCCGTGTTCGTGGAAGAAGCGGAACGCCCCATGGCCATCGGCAAAAAAGGCCAAAACGTCCGCCTGGCTTCTGACCTCACGGGTTTTGAACTGGATTTGTACAATCTGGAGCAATTGCCCGCCTTCAGGGAAAAACTTTCGGAGATGATGAAAAACCCTGACGCGCTGGCCGGAGATCGCCGCATTGAAGACAAAGATTTGGCAGCGACCGCCCCTGTGGAAGAAGCCATTGCCTCAGCGGAGGAATCGCTGAAAGAATCGGGTGAAACTCTATCGCCAGCCGAGCCCGAAACGGAGGCGGATTCAGAGGAGAAAAAGGCCGCCTAAAAAAGCGCTTGCACAAATTTTGTGCTCATG
>JAZDOH010000074.1:0-6821 GCA_043798815.1 Candidatus Peregrinibacteria bacterium
TTCATCATTGGCTTTTTCGCCCGCACCCCAGCGACGCGTTTTTACCCCCAACTCTCCTGCGAGCGCATCAATGTGGATGCCGGAATCATCGGCAATCGTTGGCAGATTCGCTTTTTTCCCGAAATATTCAGCTTTCAAAACCGCATTTTCTTCATAAATTTGTCCGACTTCTTCAACATCTCCTTCGATTTGCAAGTCGTTCAATGACACAAATTCATAGGGCAGGCGGTGTAAAACCTCCATCAATTCTTTGAACTTGCCCATGTTTCGCGTGGCAATCAGAATTTTTTGCATCGTCTGATTCTAACATTTTGCATCTCTCTTGCCTTACCCTTTTTTGCAGAGAGACCTTAAAAGTTGTACAATTTGTACAAATTGTACAATTTGTACAACTTTTGATGCCCTAGTCTCAAAGTGATCCACCCCCAACTCTCTGTTTTATGCAAAAAACGTTTTATCCAATTTCGGAAGCACGCAAACATCTTGGCGCCTTAATTCAACAGGTCAAACATTCTCGTGAAATCCTTGCTTTGGGGCATCACAATAAAGTGGAGGCATACCTGGTTCCTATCGATTATTTAAGCGTTGAAGAATCAGATACTCAGTCAAAATCTCTTACCATGGAAGATGTTAGTGACTTTTGGACGTACATACACGAAGCATTTGATATTTTTAACGACAACATGATTTTTTATCGTGGGGATCGTAATCCGTCCAGCGCTTATCGTTGGGCGGCTCAGTGGAAGGCGCATGAAATTCTCCGAGCCATCTTAAAAATCAACCATGCGCTCATCAAGGGTAATTTTGATCTTCAAAAACTCAAAATTCTTTCTGCTGAAAAAGCTCGTTGGCTAACGCAGGTGCCAACGCATGAAGAAATGCCCGTAAAAGACATGAACGTTCTGCTCGAATGGACGCCTTTGTACCTAAAGGCGCTTAGCGATTTTCTCCGCTCCTTAGCGCGCTAGTTTCACCAGCTCTTCAGGGGTTAACTTGATCATTTCGGGTTTTCCCATGTCTGTTACGATGATGAAGGCGATGTGGTCGCCCACGCGTTTTTTATCTTTGGCAATTAACTGGGTCAGTTGGTTGACCGTAACGCCTTTGGGTAATTGGGTCGGCAAACCGGCATGAGCTAGCGCGTGACGGATTTTTTCTCCCACAACTTTGCTCTGCTTCCCCAGTCGTTGCGCGATTCGATTGCTGATCACCATTCCGATGCTAATCGCTTCGCCGTGAGTGAGGGCGTAATGTGTTTTTGCCTCAAGCGCGTGCCCAAACGTGTGGCCATAATTCAAGATTTTTCGGAGATGCTTCTCTCGTGGGTCCTGATGAATGACGCGAACTTTGGCCATGATGCATTTGGTGATGATTTTGTCCAAATCCAATGGCTTTTTTTCAAAATCTTTAAACAAACTGGGATCCAGAATCGGAGCATACTTGATGATTTCGCCGAGGCCGCTTTTAAGTTCCCGTTCCGGCAGGGTTTTCACCAGATCCAAATCACAGATCACCACTTTGGCCGGGTAAAACGTGCCCAGCATGTTTTTGGCCTTAAAGTCGATGCCGGTTTTTCCTCCAATCGCCGCGTCTGACATGCAAAGCAACGTCGTCGGAATGGCCACGAACGGCACCCCTCGCATGTATGTAGAGGCCAGGAATCCGGCAAGGTCGGTGATCATGCCGCCGCCAAAACCAATCACCACGTCGCGTCGTGTGATACCGGCGTCAATCATCCGTTCTGCCAGGCTTAAAAACGTGTGAATGTTTTTAACATATTCACCGCTTTTTACGGTCAATACCAAACTGCCCGGCAACAATTTTTTAATCGTCTTGCCGTAAATTTTGTTTAAATTCGTCGACACAATCACTACAAAACGGGAGGTGGGATATTTTTTAAGAAGCAAATCATCCATTTTCAAAAACAAGCCCCGTTTCACGTGGATTTCCGATCGCCCCAAAACTGTTTTGAGAATTATTTTAGCCACTTCATCAATGTTTTAAACGACTCCAGCGTAAGGGATTGCTTCCCATCGCACAAGGCTTTGTCCGGCTCGTGGTGCACTTCGACGAGCAGTCCGTCCGCCCCTGCCGCCAAAGCGGCCTTGGCAAGAGGAATGACCAAATCACGGTGCCCCGCGGCGTGGCTGGGATCGGCGATGATGGGCAGGTGCGAGAGTTTTTTGATCAGGATGAGTGAATTCAAATCAAGCGTGTTGCGCGTAGAACTTTCAAACGTCCGTATTCCCCGTTCACACAACACCACCTGGTCATTTCCCTCATTCAGGATGTATTCCGCGGCCGATAAAAATTCTTCTACCGTGGAAGCAGGGCCGCGTTTTAACAAGATGGGCTTGCCCAGGCGTGCCACCTTTACCAGCAAATCAAAATTCTGCATGTTGCGGGAGCCGATTTGCAGCATATCCGCGTATTCCCGGAACGCTTCCAGATGGTCCACGGAAAGGATTTCAGTCACGATTGGCAGGCCGAATTTTTTTCCGGCTTCGCTCAACCACTTCAATCCCTCCATTCCCAACCCCTGAAAAGAATAGGGTGACGTGCGCGGTTTAAAGGCGCCTCCGCGAAGCATTTTTGCCCCGGCCTGTTTCACCCTCCGCGCGATTGTCATGATCTGCTCTTTGGATTCCACGGCACAGGGACCCGCGATGATGATGGGATGTCCTTTACGGCCGAAAAGAATGTCATTAGCGATTTTGACGATCATTTTTCAAGGTCATGTTTTATCCGGAGCATCAGCCTTTTTAAGGGTGCTATTTCGCGCGTGACCACTTTCCACACCCTTTCCATATGCACCCCCTCATAATCATGAATAAGAATATTGCGCATGGCTACCATTGCTTTCCATTCGAGCGCCGGATATTGATTTAAAACTGCTGGGGAGAAGTTGCGAATCGCCTCCCCAATGATTGCGATCCGACGAATCACCGCATCCTGGAGTTCGCGCGAACCTAGAAATTCAGATTTTTGCTTATCCTTCGTGTAATTTTGGATTAAATCAATCGCCTCGAGGATGTGCCCAATGAGAAGCAGTGGGTCTTTGGTCATAAAATGGCTATTTGCTGTTTTAATATCCGATCTTTTAATAAATGGTGAATGCCGTCGTAGGTGAGCACATCAACCGTCATCCCTAAATATTCTTCCAAAGCCACTTTTAAGCGTGCCACATCCATCAAACTTTTTTGTGGGTCTAAATCCACCAAAACATCCAAATCGCTATGTTTGTACTCCGATCCGCAAGCACGTGACCCGAAAATGCCCGCCCGCTTTACATCATGTTTTTTAAGAATTGGAATGATTTTAGCGGCAATATCTTCTATAAAGTCTTTTTGAAAATCCGCTGGGATGATGTAGTTTCTTCCCACCTTAATCGCGCGTTTGATGCGTCCGTCTTTGATCATGTTAAAGACGGTTATTCGGCTGACGCCCATTTTCTCTGCCGCTTCTGTGGTAGAAATGTAATCGCCCATCTATCAAAATTTTAACATATGTTAAAATATTAATCAATTGGATTTTTCTCCGGTTCTCCGGATTTTGCACTTACCGGATGATCGCCCCATTCACTTTAAGATTGGTCACTACTTGGCTGTGGATCTTATTCACCTCTTCCTCCGTCAGCGTGCGGTCGGTGGCACGGTAGGTGATCGAGAAAGTCAGACCGCGTTGGTCGGCGGCGAGTTTATCACCTTCGTATACGTCGATGAGATCGGTATGTTCGATGAGGGTTTTATCCGTTTTGGCGATGACGTCGAAAAATTTAGCGGCCAACTCACGTCGCGGAATCGCGATGCTCACATCCAATTTTACCGAAGGGAAGCGGGGGAGTTCTTTGAATTTCGACCAGCGATCCAGCTTCATGCCGTGGATGATTTCCATATCCACTTCAGCAATCACCACGCGCGATTTGATATCAAACGCTTTGAGCACTTGGGGATGCACTTCATACATCACGCCAACGGTTTTTCCTCGCCCCGTTATCCTCGCTCGTCGTCCGGGGTGATGAACAGTGGATTCCGCTGGTTCTGTAACATGTTCCACGCTCAAACCCACCGCTTCCACTACTCCTTGCAGCGTGCGGAAATTTTCACCTGACGTGCTCATGATCAACGAAGTTTTTTCCTCTACACCATCCCCTTTTTTAAAGTATGTTTTGCTGAGTTCAAATAAACGGAATTGTTCTTCGTGGCGCCACATCTGCTCCACCGTTTCCAGCATGCGCGGCAAAAGCGATTGGCGCATGAGCGACATGTCTGCCGAAATGGGATTAGAAATTTCAATTGTTGTATCATTTTGTTTCATTCCGCATTTGCCCAACAACTCCGATCCTAAAAACGCGAAGGTGTAAATTTCATTAAAACCCATTGCCGTCAGCTGGTCTTTGATGATTTTTTCCAGTTCCCGTCGCGCGTTGATCGCCACCGGCGTGCCATCAATAATCGGCGTGGTAAACGGAATGTTGTCATATCCGTAAATGCGGGCGACTTCCTCGATGAGATCTGCTTCAATGACTACATCATTCCGGTGACTAGGAACAGTTACTAACCATCCCCCCTTTTCTTTTTTTAACACAAAACCTAAATCTTTTAAAATACGTTCAACTTCTTTAGTGGTAATTTCCTGGCCTACCAATCGTTTCAACTGGACTGTGCGAAGTTTGATTTTTCTGATTTTTTCTTTGTCACCCCATACATCTACTACTTTGCTCGCGATAATAGTGTCCGGACAACTCTCAAGAATTAGTTGAATGGCACGTGCGAGACCATGTTGAGTCGCTTCGGGGTCCACCCCCTTTTCAAAAATTGTAGAAGCTTCACTGGTATGCCCTAAAGCTCGGCTGGCACGTCTTACCAAAGTTTTATTGTAAACAGGGCAATGCAGCCAAATCTTATTGGTTTTTTCCGAAATGCCGCTTTGGTATCCGCCCATAATGCCGCATAAATCGAAAATTTCATTACCATCTTCAAAAATAATCACATCATCCATGAGTTCGTGTTCCTGCTTGTCGAGCGTAACTACCTTTTCCCCTTTTTTACTTAGCCGTTGCGTCCATTTTCTTCCTTTAATCTGGTCAATATCAAACGCGTGGAGCGGAGTTCCCATCTCCAGCATCACGTAGTTGGTGATGTCTACAATGTTACAAATCGGGCGAACTCCAACGGCGCTTAAACGTTGTTGCATCCATTTTGGAGATTCTTTTATGGTCACATTAGTAAGGTACACGGCCATATATCGACCACCCGTCACTGCATCTTGTAACACATATTCAACTGGCGGAGGTGTGTTGATTTTAGGAATTTTGAATTCAATCCTTTTTTTCCATTTTCCAAGTTTATTTGCAATGAATTCTCTACCAAATCCTTGTTGTGAAAACAAATCCCAGCGATTGGTAATGGCGTGATTGTCGATGTGAATAACCGTGTCATCAAAACCAAGCGCTTTGTTGATGGGTGTGCCTAATGGTGTGTCAATGGCGCTCAGGTCGATCACATCTTTTTCTTGTTTACGCGGGAACATTTCTTCCAAATCGATTTCAGGACTGGAGCAAATCATTCCCGCACTTTCGATACCTCGGATTTTCGCACTCTTAAGAGAAATGTAGTCATTACCGAATTTAACTATTGTGCCCACATGGGCAAAGGCTATTTTCATGCCTTCTTTCAAATTAGATCCTCCGCAAACGACCCTGATTTTTTCCTTTCCATCATAGACGGTCGCTAATTGCAATTTATCCGCGTTGGGATGCGGTTCTAGTTTTTCCAGTTTTCCAAGCACCACTTTTTTTAAAAGTTCTCCTTGAGATTCCATGGTTTCCACCTCGGCCGTGTTAGCCGTGATCACCGCCTTGATTTTATCGTAGCTGGGTTCCGTGAGGGTTACAAAGTCCTGCAACCAGTTGAGTGAGATTTTCATATCTAAAAATTACACGCCTCATACTATAGCGGATTTTGCAAGGAGGGGCTACTTTTTGGATTTGTCCGATTTAGCCGATGACGTTTGTTTTTTGGCCTCTTTTGCTTCCGCCTGAATGGTTTCTTTGATGTGTTCCACAAAAGATTTAGCCCTGTCGAAACGGGTTTTAAAGTAATCCACGGGATGAGTCACCAATTCATGGGCTTCTTCTTTGAGTGACTTAAATACTAATGATTTACCGCCCTCCTGGCCTTCCAGATAATCCAAAATATCATTCGCCATAGCCACCCCTTCCTCAAGTGCCACCATGGGCGCGTCCGTGAGGTGCTCGTATTTGCGGCGAGTTGCGGGCAAAGCCATCCATTCCTTTTGGAATTGGTCGATTTTTTCATTGCTCAGGCCAGTTTTTGTTTGGATTTTGCCAAAAATACCATGAACGGCTTTATGAAAAACCTCCGATGGTGCCGCAGTAGGTTTGGCAGGGATAGCTTTAGCGGCCGATGGTTTTGTTTGTTTAGTTGGCTTTTTTGATTTTGTCATATTATTTTTTTTTATTTTACCATGGTTTTTCTCTGTAAGCCAAAACACCGTTCTCTACCAGAGCTTAATCCCCGGAAATTCTAGGTGGGTGTCCGCAACCCCGACCCACGGGTCGGGGAAATATAAGACTCCCTTATGTAAGCTTGTAGAGGAAATAATTGGCAAAGAACGAAAGTGTTTCAGCGGCTTCATTTTACCCTTTTTTAACGCCGGTCAACAGGTTTTTTGTACGGCAATCCTAATTTTTTATAAACCTCTTTCTCCATTTTGCCATCCACGTATTCGCCGTCGCGGAAGAGGCCGTAGTCATTGAGCCGGTAACCGTTGGCGATGGCTACTATGCGCATCATCAC
>JAZDOH010000090.1:0-7224 GCA_043798815.1 Candidatus Peregrinibacteria bacterium
GACTCCCTGGTCGGGACTTACTACCAGCGGAAAGCTTTTTTCGCCAAAATCACTTCACATAAAACGATGTGTTGTAGGATGTCACATTAAAATCTCAGTATTTCTAAAAAGTCTCTTTAAGTTGAAAAAGTCTTTTCAGAATATTACCTCTTATTTTTGTACATTTATTATTTTTACAAGCTGCTATAAAGTGATTATTATCCCATACTGGAATAACTTGTGGACAGTCATGTCCTCCTGGGGAGCCAAAAACTTCTAAAGCATTTGGGCAATTATTTTCTTCTCTCCATTCATCACGGTATTTGTAAAAATTACTCTCGTTAAAACCACTATACTTATCTTCTGCCCAATCTACGTAGCCACTTCCACAGCTAGCGATATCACTGCAGGCAAACTCAAGATCTGTCCGTATACAGTCTTCATCTGTTTTGCAGCTGTTATCAAATGGAGCCTCTTGGGCAGGTTTTATTTCCTTTGAAATGAAGAGGTATTGTACAAAAATAAGATCAACCAAAAACACTATTAATATGATTGAAAGGATTATGTAAATTATTTTTTTCATGTTCCAAGTATAAATTTAAATGTGATTTCCTACAACTCGATACCGTATTTATATGAAATGGTTCGTTGATAACAACATCATAATCCACAAAATATTTTTCTAAGAATGCAATCCAATTTTTATCGTTGGTTTAAAAATGGCTAGAAATGGCTTAAGAATGCGCCTAATTCGACATGGTTGTACAAAAAATGTATGCACTTTTTGAGTAAATCTTTTGTAAATTGGATAAAAATTGTTGACCAAATTTTGTATACAGCTTAAATTGCTAGTGTAAGCCAAAAAACAAAAAGAACGGTATGCGAAATATGAACGTCTTGTACACAAGTTTTGCACATTTTACCTCTTTTCTAGTCCCGCTGAGCGGGATTTTTGGCGATGTCTAAGCCATTTCACAATCCAGTACTGCTTACTGAAACTCTTGATCTTTTAAATCTTCGGACAGATGCACCTGCCTGCCGGCAGGCATGGCACGTAATTGATTGCACGCTCGGACTTGGGGGGCACAGCTTGGAAATTTTGAAGCGGATCGGCCCCAAAGGAAAACTCATGGTGTTTGAGCAGGATGAGAACAACCTCAACATCGCCCGACGCAATCTTAAAGATTACGAATCTCAAATTATTTACATCCACGACAACTTTGAAACCCTGGCTGAGAACGTCAAAAAACACCAGTTCGCTCCAGTTCACGCCATTCTGATGGATCTGGGACTTTCCTCGCCCCACGTGGATGACCCGGAACGCGGATTCTCCTTCATGAAAGAAGGACCGCTCGATATGAGGTTTGATCCACGCCAGCAGCTCACGGCGGAACACATCGTCAACCACTATTCCGAGCGGGAACTCGCCGACATTTTCTTCCATTACGGTGAGGAGAAATGGGCGCGTTCCATCGCGCGGAAAATCGTGGAGGCGCGCGAGAAGAAACCCATCCGCACCACCACAGAGCTGGCGGAGCTCATCAAAAGTTCGGCGCGGTTCAGCGGAAAAATCAATCCCGCTACTCTCACCTTTCAGGCTTTGCGTATTGCGGTGAATCGGGAAATTGAGGTGTTGGAAAAAACGCTGGATCAGGCGGTTCAGCTCCTCGCCCCCAACGGACGAATCGCGGTGATTTCTTATCACTCGCTCGAAGACCGCGTCGTGAAAAATAAATTTCGCTTTTACACCCGAGAATGTATCTGTCCAAAGGAATTACCACTATGTCAATGCAATTTCCAAAAATCCCTTTATCTTATAACGAAAAAACCTATAATACCTTCTGGTATTGAGGTTTCCGGCAACCCCCGTTCTCGCTCTGCGAAGCTACGGGTAGCCGAGAAACGATGATCAACCTCAACCATCCCCTTTCAACACACAAACACATGTCGTCCGTCTTTTTGGCTTCGGCTAACGCGGAAAACTTCATGAGGCGTAAAACGCTTTCTCAAAAGGTAGAGGTGGGCATCACTTCGCTGATGCTCGTAACCATCTTGCTCGTGGGCATGATCACTCTCGTGTATCTCGTCCACTCTAACCGCAATGCGACCAAAGGTTATGCCCTCAAAAATCTCGAACTCGAACGGAGCCGTCTTTTAATGGAAAACGAAGTGTGGGATATGGAAATCGCCAAGGTTAAGTCGCTGGATACTCTTCAAAACGATCCTAAAGTCCAACGGATGGTTAAGGCCGACCAGCCTCTCTTCATCCGCGGAGATACCGCCATCGCTTCTAAATAGTTAATCCTGATGTTAACTTGGGTGGAGATTTCTAAAAACGCGCTTACCAACAATCTCAAGGCTTTTCGACGTGTGGTAGGAAAATCAGTGACGCTTGCTCCGGTAGTCAAGGCAAACGCGTACGGCTACGGATTGGTTCCATGCGCGCGGGTTTTTGAGAAGGGTGGAGCGGATTATTTGTGTGTGAACGCGCTTTTTGAGGCGGAAGCCCTTCGCCAAGCCGGCGTAAAGCTGCCTATTTTGATTTTGGGCTACACTCCCCTTTCGGAGCTCCGCGAAGCTGTGAAACTTAAAACGGATTTGACGGTTTATAATTTGGAAACGATCCAGGCGCTCGCCAAACTCGGCAAATCAGTCCGGCTGCATCTGAAAATTGAAACGGGCACACACCGGCAGGGCGTGGAAATGAAAGATTTGCCCGCCATGCTTCGCCTGCTCAAACACCATCCTCAACTCAAACTTACCGGTGTTTCCACTCATTTTGCCAATGTGGAAGACCGGGTCAATTCGCATTACGCGTTTCACCAGCTCCGACGATTCGAGGAAGTGAAGCGAATTTTAGAAGCAGAAGGAATGGCTCCTCGTTTTTATCATACTGCTTCTTCCGCGGCTGCGATTTTATTTCCGGAGACTCGATTTAATTTTATCCGCCTAGGGATTGTTGGATACGGGCTCTGGCCGAGTGAAAAAACCAGGACGGCAGCTCGGCGGAGCGGAATGAATCTTGAGCTCAAACCCGCCCTCACCTGGAAAACCATGGTAACCCAGGTAAAAGAAGTTAAAAAAGGAGCATTCATTGGATACGGATGCGCCCACCAAATGCCCCGCGATGGAAAAATCGCCGTTTTGCCTGTTGGTTATTACGATGGATATCCACGATCCCTTGGGAATCGCGCGCATGTGCTCATCCGAGGGAAAAAAGCGCCAGTAGTCGGCCGTATCTGCATGAATATGTTTATGGTGGATGTAACCGCCATTCCAAATGTGCGACTGGAGGATGAAGTGGTGCTTTTGGGGAAACAGGAACGTGAGGAAGTGACCGCCGAACAACATGCCGAATGGAGCGAAACCATCAATTACGAAGTGACGACGAGGATTAATGAAAGAATCCCGAGGATTTTCGTATAATGGCTGTACAAAATAGGTATTTTAATACAAAATAAATCCCTTATTTTTATTGTCCTCTATTATGCCTAAAGGTAGAGAAATTATTGGGGAATTGCTCAGGCCTGAACCCGATACTCCTGCTGTGGCAAAACTGAGAAGGCTACAGGCCAGCCGTAATGCATTGGCAGCGCAAAGGACCACCGATTCATTTAATGAGCATGATTTGCCTGATCCACGTGACCCACTGCCAATATTGCTGGAGGATGCGCATTATCCGGACAAGACAGACTTGGCGCTGGCCGCCCGCGATGATTTGACAGAGATGTTGGCATCCGTGCCGGTTCAGCTTGTAGATATTGTTTCCGGATTTGATTTGGAAAGTTTTTTCGTATCTTTGCCGCGATGCATTATGGAAGCACCAGCGATGCCAGTAACACTCAATGACCATGAAATACGCGAAATATGCGTGAATGGTGAGACCATTATGATTCAAGATGCCCGTTTTGGAGGTTTTGCCCGTGTATTTTAGGAATACGGCATAAAGACCAAAAACCTGTTGCTGTGCGAATGGTCATAGAATCAGAACTTCCAATAAATAAAGACTCTACGGTTCCTTATCGTATCGTCAGAGAAATAGCTTTTTTCCGTCAGCGCATGCGTGACTCTGTCCGCTACTGGCCTGAAGTTCTTGACTCTGGGGATATTAAACATCCCGCACGCCCTGATATTACGGTTCCATGTGCCGTGATGGAATACCTGGAAGGCAGGCTGCTTAATTATTGCCTACTTAATCCTATTTTTAACACGCCTGAAATGGTTTTGGCGGTCGCCATGCAGCTTTTGCATGCCATAGAGCTGGCAAAAGATTGCGACGATATTGGCGGTCATTTTGTTCTGCGCGGATTTAAAACACAAAATATCATGATTATGCGGCCCGGGTCGAATGGAATTTTTGTCCGGCTTTTTGATGCCAATACCGTTGCCAATCCGCGACGCAGGCGTCTAACTCCTCCGGGATTGGTGTGCTGCGAAGTAGATACGGTCGCTCCGGAAATCGCCAAACGCGAAAGCATGGATCAAAGATCAGATGTGTATGCTATTGGCGCCATTATGTATGAAATGCTTGCCGGACACCCTGTTTTTACTACAGACAGCGGACCTGAAACATTTTACCAGCACGTATGCTTTCCAGTGCCAATCATTTCTTCCCCTTCTATCCCTGATGATGTTAAAAACATTGTTTACCGCTTTCTCTCAAAAGCTCCTGATGACAGGCCGCCTGATGCTGCCAGCGCTCGTAATGAAGTGGTTGAGCTTTATCGCAAGCTTGGCTTTGATATGAGTCCTGTGACGCAATATATAGGGCCAGCGTACCAGTTGGAGGCGTAAGATCGACCATTTTATTTCAGCAAAAAACGTGTTATAAAAGTAGAGTAGTTAATTTTTATTTTATGAGTTTTTACCAAAACACGCTTACCAACCTTAAAAAGGCCGCTAAAATCATGAATCTTGATCCGACGGTTTTTGAAATTATTTCGCATCCTCAAAAAACGCTGACCGTTAACATTCCAGTGGACATGGATGATGGGAGCATTAGGATTTTTGAGGGGTTTCGCGTCCAGCATTCGGAACTTCGCGGACCATTCAAGGGCGGCATCCGGTATTTCCCAAAAGTGAATCTGGATGAAATCAAGGCGCTGGCTACGGAAATGACATTTAAGTGCGCGGTCGCCAATATTCCATTAGGAGGAGGTAAGGGCGGAATCCGCTGTGATTCCAAAAAGCTTTCCGAGTGCGAACTTGAGCGATTAACGCGCAAATACGTGCAGGCGATTTACCAGATTATCGGGCCGAATCATGACATTCCCGCGCCGGACATGTACACCAACCCTCAAACGATGGCCTGGTTCATGGATGAATACAGCCGGCTTTCAAATCAATATCTCCCCGGCGTTGTGACGGGCAAACCGTTGGCAGTTGGCGGATCGCTAGGGCGCGACACGGCCACAGCGCAGGGAGGAGCTTATGTGCTGGAGGAATTCTTTAAACAGCAGGGCAAAAAAACCAAGGGGCTCAAGGCCATCGTCCAGGGTTTTGGAAATGCCGGACAGTTCGCCATAGAAATTTTGCATAAAATGGGTTACACGATTGTTGGCACCAGCGATTCCCAGGGCGGAATTTATAATTCTAAGGGTCTTGATCCTAAAAAATTGAAGGAGGTAAAAAAGGCGGAGGGTACGGTCGCCAAATATCCGGACGGCAAGCGCGTGAGCGCCATCGGAATTGTGGAACAGCCTTGCGACGTGCTCGTGCTAGCGGCAATGGAAAATCAGGTGACCAGCAAAAACGTTAAGCGCATTAAAACTAAGGTGATTCTAGAACTGGCCAATGGCCCCACCAGCGCTGAAGCGGACGCGTCTTTGGCTAAGAGGGGCATTTCGATCATTCCGGATATTCTTGCCAACTCCGGCGGTGTGACGGTTTCTTACTTTGAATGGGTGCAAAACCAGATGCAATATTATTGGCCGCTCGAAGAAGTACAAAGCAAATTGCATCGCCTGATCACCGACGCGCTCAAGGAAGTGCTGAAAATACAGAAGGAATTTGGCTGCACACTCCGGGAATCCGCTTATGTTTTGGGTTTCCGACGGTTAGAAGCCGCTATGAAAGCGCGCGGAAAAACCAACACACCAATGCGTTGTATAAAAATTAACGGAAAAAACGTATGCAAAATTTAAAAGAGAAAATTATTGCCGACCTCACGGCAGCCATGAAGGCGCGTGAGGAGCTCAAAACGAGTACGATCCGCATGCTCAAGGCTGAAATCATGAAATTTGAAGTGAGCGGAGTGGATAAAGTGGCTACCGATGAGGTGGTGGTGGATTTGATCAAAAAGGGCATCAAACAACGCCGTGAAGCCTCTGAGGGATTTACCAAGGGTGGTAATCAGGCTTCCTCAGAAAAAGAGCTCGCTGAAATCAAGATTCTTGAAGTTTACTTGCCAGCACAAATGAATGAAGACGCGCTAAAGGAGATCGTGAAGCAAGTGATCGCGGAAATGAAAGCCACCCCCGCTGATTTTGGAAAGGTAATGGGCGCTGTGATGGGTAAAGTGAAGGGTAAAGCGGATGGTAATCTGGTAAGCAAGGCGGTGAAGGAACTTCTCCAAAATATTTGAGACTATTGCGACTATTATGAATAAATCTCACATCGCTTGTTCGTGGGCGCTCCCCATCACCATCGCGAAAGGCGAAGGGTGCGTGCTTTTTGACGAAGCGGGAAAAAAGTACATCGATTTCGCGGGAGGGTGGTGCGTAGGTACTCACGGATGGGGAAATCATGAGATAGCGGAGGCGGTGATTGAAGAAGCTAAGCATGCCCTGTATGTTCCCCCGACACTTTTATGGAAAAAATGGGAGGAGCTGGCGAATTTGCTTGTCAGGCACGCTCCCGGAGGAAGGCTCACACGCGTTTACCGCTGCTGCAGCGGGTCGGAAGCGGTGGAATTCGCGATCAAATGTGCTCGTGCCGCTACGAGGAAAAACACGATTGTTTCCGTGGATGGTGTTTATCATGGGCATACGTACGGAGCGGCGTCGGTTGGCAACGCGATTGGCCGGCACATGGGTCCCGGAGTTCCGCTCTGCAAAAAGATTCCCCTCCCCCGATCACCAGAGAGTGCGGCGGAAGGGCTGAAGATGTTTGAAGAATATTTGAAAGAGGGTGATGTGGCAGCCTTTTTGAGCGAACCAGTTTTCAGTAATGCCGGCGTGTTCATTCCTCCATCCAATTTTTACCCACGCGTGCAGGAACTTTGCAAAAAATATGGCGCGCTTTTGG
>JAZDOH010000004.1:0-4884 GCA_043798815.1 Candidatus Peregrinibacteria bacterium
CATCCGCGTATTTAAGGTAAAGCGCGCGACGTTCTTCCCATAAACGCTTGAGTTCTTTTTCAGGCTTTTGATCGGGTTTAAACGGAGGACGAACGGGGTTATTGATGACCCTCAAAGCAAGAACGTGAGGATCGGCGTAAACAAAAACATTCACTGCGTTTCGCTTGAGGCTTTTCATGTTTTCCGGATTCAATATCACCCCCCCTCCGGTGGCAATAACCATTGGCTTTTGAGAATGTGATTTTTTGGAAATCAAAGTTGAACAAATTTTGTGTTCAATCTCTCGAAAATACCCCCAACCATAATGCTTCACAATTTCTATAATGCTCATCTTTTGATCGCGCTCGATTTCAGAATCGATATCGATGAATGGACGCTTGAGCTGTTGAGCGATTTTTTCCCCCAAATAGGTTTTTCCAGCCCCGCGCATTCCCGTGAGCACCAGATGGCGACGACCAAGCTTGAGAGGCGTCAAATACGCCAATTCCAAATCCCTCCAAAACCCGGGATAACTTTTATTAACGCAATCCGGATTTTCAATCACAATACCAGGCACCCGAGTACCAATTACCGCAAAAGCCATGACCATGCGGTGATCGTTGTATGTGGCAATCACGGCAGGATGAAACGAGGCCGGCGGATGGATCGTCAAAGAATTTTTTTCAACCTGTACCCGCACTCCTGTTTTTTTGAGTTCCGCTACCAGGGCTTTCAATCGATCCGTCTCTTTTACTCGTAAAGAACCCAATCCCGTGATTTTGAATCTTTTTTTGGCAAACGGAGCGGTCACAGCCAGAGTTATCGCCGCATCGGGCATGGAGCTCATATTAAGAGTTGTGTCGCGACCAAAACGCGAGAGCATTTGAGGGTAAGCTACATCGCCCTGAATCGACTTAAGATTTAAGTTCGCAAACTTCAAAGTGCCACTGTGTAAATAATTGATAGAGCTAAAATACGTGCCCGCCGTCGCGTCTCCTTCCACGCGGAAATGACAAGCTTTGTAAGGTTGCGGTTGTATTAAAAATTCCCGATAACCTTTGCGGATCACTTGCACGCCAAATGCCCGCATGACCGCAATCGTCATGTCGATGTATGGCTGAGACGTGAGCCGGCCCGTCACGCGAATGTTCAGAGTGCACCCCAGCATTGGCCCCACCATGAGGAGGGCAGAAAGGTATTGGGAGCTTAGATTACTTTTCACGCGTACTCGATATCCCTCTTTCAGCTTAGTCCTTAATCCTAAGCACTTAATCCTAATCGGAATACAGCCTGTCTTTTTTAAATACGCCACTTTTGCCCCCAACTGCCTCAGCCACTCCGCCAAATCCGCAATGGGCCGCTCCTGCATGCGTTTGCTGCCGGTGATAGTGGTCGCCCCCTCGCGCAATAACGAAAGAGCCGCCAAGAAACGAGTGGCAGTGCCGGAATTGCGTAACCGCAATGTCACGGCACCTGATTTGAATTGACCTCCCGTGCCGACAACTTCAACGAAAAATTTTTTGCGAATGACTTTAACGCCCAATTTCTTCAACGCCTCCATCATCACCTGATTATCATCTCCTTCTCCAATTCCTTCAATTCGACTGCGCCCGCAAGCCAGTGCCGCACACAAAAGCGCCCGATTGGTGATGGATTTGCTGCCAGGCAAGCGCAACAAAAGCCGAACGGGTTGCGGGAACGGAATGACCTCGCGAGTCTCCATAAATGTTTATTGGGTTCCGGTCAAAAACGGAGCCAGAGCGGTAAAAAGCAAAGCGGCCAAAGTGATATAAACGACGACTTTAATGAGTTTTCTGCGACCCATAGAAAATTTTGGTTATTTATTCTCCTGTAACCGTGATGGTTACCGAGGTTGAATTGACGTTGTTTTTACTATCGCGGATCTCGAGCACTACCGTGTACGTGCCGGGGGCTTGAAAGGTGTGGGCGGGTTTGCGGGCCGTGTTTGTTTCTCCGTCGCCAAAATTCCATGAATACTGGGCGACAGCGCCCGTGGAACATTTGGAATCAAAGGTGACGCTGAGCGGTGCGACACCCGTGGTCCGGCTGGCTTCGATGCAGGCGGTCAGAGGAACTTCGCGCACGACGATGATTTGGGTATCGGTTCCGCTTTCCCCTTCGCCGCTCGTGACTTTAAGTGTGGCGGTGTAATTGCCCACCGTTTCGTAACGGTGATTGATGGTGGCGCCGGTGACGGATTTGGGAGTGCCATCCCCAAAATCCCATTCGTAACTCACAATACTGCCACGAAACGAACTGGAACCTGAACCGTCAAAACGTACGGTGAGCGGTAGGGTGCCTTCCGTGGGCTCCGCGCTGATTTGCGCCTGCACACCCGGCTCGGCAACGTGAACGCTCAATGGGGCTGTAGAACTGTGTTCTTCGCTGTCTTTTACGGTGAGGGTCATGGAGTAATCCCCTGCTTCGTCAAATGTATGATCGACTTTTTTTCCGGAAGCGTCCGACGCCCCATCTCCGTTAAAATCCCATTGATAATCCACGATGTCGTTGTCCGGGTCGGTGGACGAGGAAGCGTCAAAGGAAACCTTGAAAGGCAGTGTTCCGGTGAGTTCGCCGTCCGAGGAAGCGGGCAGTGTGCGAATTTTGGCGGTGGGAGCGGAAGTAACTGTTTGCGCCTCCACATCCACCGACGCGCGCGTTTGGGTTCCCGCGTCATCCGTTACAAACAAAGTGACTCGGTACGTGCCGGCACGCGTGTACGCGTGGGAAACACTTTTCCCTTCCTGCAATGCTGAACCGTCGCCAAAATCCCATTCATAACGGGTGATGCGGCCTTTGCTGCTCGACGAACTTCCGCCATCAAATCGAACTGTGAGCGGCACAGAACCGGAAAGCCCAGGACTGGCTTCGATGCGGGCGGACAGCAGCGGACTGCCAGAAGGAACCACTTCGATGTCGCGGTAATAATTTTCCACATTGTCCTGCTCGTCGATGATCCTTAAATGAACTTTGTAGGTTCCGAGTTTTTCAAATGTGTAAATCGGAGATTCGTTGTCCGGCCCGGTGAGTTCGTATTTGCCGTCACCGTCAAAATCCCAATCAAGGCTGGAGGCCTTAACCGCTTTGGGAAGCAGGGATTCGGCGCTGAACACCACGCGCAGCGGAGCGGAGCCGGTGGAAGGTTCGGCTCCAAATACCGCCTCGGGAATGGACAAGGGAAAATTGTAAATCCGCGGCGCGGTTTCCCCTGCCACCTGCACCTGCAAACCTACGTTAAAAACGCCGCGATTCTCATACAAACGAGTTACTTCCCCGGCGGCTGATACGGGCGTTTCAAAAAACCCGTCGCCATCCAAATCCCAGCTGGCGGACGTGACCCCAAGCTGGCTCGTGGCCAGCGCCTGCTTGACCCGGAGCGCTGAAAACGTGACTTCCACTGGCGCCTGCAAATTGTTCAGATCCACGGGGCTGATCACTGTAATTTCCGCCACCACCCGTTCCGCCGTGATCTCGAGACGGCCGATGAAGTTGAATAAAAGCACCCAAATCACCAGCACAAAAGCGAATGGAAATAAGCTGGCCATCATCATCCGGAATCCCCTTTTTCTTTTCTCTACATCGCCTTTTTTGGCTCCCACCCACCGGAACACGCCGATGACCATGAGAACAAACAAAAGCAAAGCCAAAAGTCCAAACGCCAGGTTGATGACATTTAGCAGGAAAGCGCGAATAGCCCCAGGAGCCAATCCAAACGCCCGAATCACCGCGTTGTCTCCCCCGCCCCGGGACATCACGAAAACCATCAGAACCACGAACAGGACAAACAAAAGAAACAATCCGCCGGCACAGCCGAGTAAAAATTTCGTGTTGCTCTTTTTTTGATCCGTTTCACGGGCCAGCTTGGTGGGAATCGCTGACTTGGGACGCGCGGACGGGATTGAGGAAGCGAGCTTGGGCGCTTCTTTTTTTGGAGTTGGCAAAGGCGCCTCAGGCTGATTGACCGAGACGTTTTCCATTTCCGGGTTGACCGGTTTTTCTGGATTTATATTTTCTGCCATCTTTTGTGTTTGTTAACTTTAAAAGTATTCTATCAAAAACGAAATAACGAGGCAACGAAATAACTCTGTAATTTTACAATGGTGTTACCCAGGTATTCCGTTATTTCGTTGTATTGTTATTTCGTTGTATTGTTGTATTGTTATTTTGTTATGTTGTTAATTGACTACCACGTCCACAACCACTTTTCACCGGACAGCGACACGGATACCGCTGAGATTCTGAAAAAGCTGGAGCATTTGGGGGTAACCGAAATGTGCTTTGCCAACCACGCGGAGTGGTTCGATGAATCCAGTCCATCAGGCGTTCACACATTCGATTTATATGAAGCCCTGCGTCGCTTTGAATCGATTAAATGGGAAGTAGAACGCTTAAAGCCCCAGTTCCCAAAACTCAAAATCCGAATAGGAGCTGAACTAACTTACGATCCCAGCTATCTCAAAACTATCGAGCAATTCCAAAAAGAGGCAGGTCTGGACTTTGTTATAGGTTCAGTTCATGAAATTGACGGATTCGTCATCAGCAGCAGTAAACATTGCCAAGGATATTTTGAAGGAAAAACCGAAGCGGAGGCTTACGAGCCCTATTTCGCGCAACTCCAGGAACTCGTCGCATGGGGTCAGTTCAGTGTGGTGGGCCATTTGGATGTCATTAAAAAATATGGCTGTGAATATTTTGGAGCCTTCCAGCCTGAAAAATACAAAACCCCCATCGTGAAAGCTTTAAAGGTGATGGCTCAAAAAGGCCTCGGCCTGGAACTCAACACCGGTTCGCTCCGCAAACGCTGCAGGGAACTCTTTCCTCATCCGCTTATCCTCCAGTGGGCCGTTGAGGCAGGTGTGGAACACTTTACCCTCGGCTCAGACT
>JAZDOH010000020.1:0-2959 GCA_043798815.1 Candidatus Peregrinibacteria bacterium
GCCAGTGCGGTTCCCATGGCGACACCTTTTTCCGTTAAGGCGCTGATCAGTGGGATAATTCCGGCGGCATTGGAATACAATGGGATACCAATAATCGTGGCCAGCGGCACGGCATACCATTTGTCCGCGCTGGCGTATTGCGCCAAAAAATCAGCCGGGGCATAACCGTGAATCCACGCGCCAATGCCAACGCCGATCACAATGTAAAGCCAGACTTTTTCAAGGATTCGCAGCGTGTAATTTTTGGCGTAAATCATCCGGTCTTTCCATTGCATTGTCGCATCATTATTTGGATGAATTTTTGTTTGATCCGGTGCAAAGTTTATCACCAGATGCTCAGCTTTTAATTTACCAATAATGATTCCGGAGATTATGGCAATAAAGAAGCCGCTAGCGATGTAAATCAGCGCTATTTTCCACCCGAACATTCCCAGCAACAGCACCAAAGCCACTTCGTTGATCATGGGCGATGAGACCAGAAAAGAAAAAGTTACCCCCAGCGGAACACCGGCTTCCACGAATCCCAAAAATAAAGGCACGGCGCTGCACGAGCAAAAAGGAGTGATAATCCCCAGCATCGCGGCAAGCAAATGCCCCAGATATTGATTGTTTTTGGATAAAAGCTCACGGACTTTTTTGAGAGGGAAAAATGAACGCACAATCGAAACCGCAAAAATAATCAAAGCAAGTAAAATGAGAATTTTCAGCGTCTCGTAAATAAAATAATTGATGGTTTCTTTGAGAAAAACGTCCATAAGAAATTTGTTAAAAATATTAGGGTTTAGAGCACCACAAAAATCCCAATTCCTTCATTTTGTGGTTTGGGTATTTTTCTACCCGATAGCCTTGGTTTTTAAGAAATTGTTTCAATTTTTCACTCGATTGCCCCTCAACCCAATCGTGGTATTCCAGAAAAATGTGCGGAATGCGGTCGAAAATCGTTTTGGGCGTGTTATACAAAATTTCGAATTCTGCGCCTTCGCAATCCATTTTAACCAAGTCGCATCGTCCGATCCCATTTTTCTCCATAATCCTCTCCAACGTGGTGGTCTGAACTTTTTGTGTGGCGCCTGTGGGCTCAATGGCGCACGTTGTGGAGTGATTCAAGTCCTCCTGGCTCAAATATAGTTCAGCCTGCCCCACCGCGTTGCTAACGGCCAGTTGCCTGGGGTGAGCGTTGAGAATGTGATTTTGTTTCAGATTTTCCTTAAGCAACGTAAAATTTCCTTCGTGGGGTTCAAAGCTGTAAATCGGCACGTTGGGGTTTAAAAGCGCGGCGTAGAGCGCAAAAAATCCCAAATGCCCGCCAATGTCGATAATCGGATTAGTTGCTTTACGAATCACTTCATCGCAAAACCTGTACTGATGGTCCAAAAAAAGCTCATGAGCGATCGCCCAATCCCCATCATTTCGAATGGTGATTGCCAGAGGCCGTCCGAAAAGTCGGATTTCTTTTTGCATCAACGGATGAAATTATTTATAATGGACAGTAATAATATATCTTAATTCCTTTGTTTATGACGCATATCAATCAAAATGCCCTCGGTCTTTCCATGGGCATCCTGTGGGGAGTAGGGCTCTTTTTACTTTCTATTGCCGCCATGTTTTGGGGCTATGGCACTGAATGGATGGATCTGATGGGATCTGTTTATTTTGGCGCTGGTTCTGGCAGCTGGGCCGCCGCGTTCATCACCCTCGTGTGGGGTTTTGTGGATGGTTTTGTCGGAGGTTGGTTACTCGGTTGGTTGTACAATCGCCTATCTTAATTCAAAGTCAGATAGCTGGCGTTTAAATACGTCGCGAACAAAATCCATAATAAATACGGCATCAAAAGATAGCTGGATTTTTTGTTCGTATAAAAACCGACGATGATCAAGGCTTCGATCACCACAATGAGGCCCACTAAAATCACCAATCCCTTGCCCAGGTTGTGATTCACAAAAAACTGATCGGTCCACGCGGCCATCAGCAGGCCATTTAAAACATATAGTCCAGCGAACAGTTTGCGTCCGATATCAAACTTGTAAAAATTCCAGGCGTAATAAGCCGCCAATCCAATAAGGATGAAAAGGAGAGTCCACGCAACCATGAATATCCAGTTTGGCGGTTGCACGGCGGGTTTCATTAGTGCCGAATACCATTCGCTTTGCATCGCCTGCTGTCCGCGCGTGCCCATGCCAATAACATAACCAAATGCCAAAACAGCAGACACCAATTTTTCCTGCTTGCTGGTTTGCTCGTGAAGAAAAAAAGCTTTGAGTTTTTCTAACATGATTTTAAGGTTTAATTTAGTTCATTGTATCGTATTTTCTTCACTACCATCAATCATTACACTAAAAAACCCCTCAGACCCGAAAGTACGAGGGGTTTTTAATTGCAGAAGTAAATTAGCCAAGGTGTTTGAAAACCTTCTTCGTCATGGCGAACATGATAAGAGAAGCGTGACCAACAACCTTGCCAAGAGTGGCATCGGGGTTGATCATGCGCTTGTTCTTGCGGTCCTGAAGACCATGCTTATGAATATAAGCCCATAGTTTCTTCATCACCATGGTGCGAGGCATTGGGCCATTTCCAACAACCGCGGCGAGGTCAGCAGAGACCTTCACGGGGGCCATGAATTTGGCGTTTGGTTTGCGAGCCATAATTATTTTATTTAAGAATTAAATTTACTCCAATATACTCACCTTCAGAGTGGAGCGCAAGGGGAAAATAAAAATGAAGAAAAAACGAAGAGGGAAACGCGTTTCTCACACTTGCTTGGTGGAGATGGCGGGGATTGAACCCGCGTCCAAAGAGTGAGTCAAAAAGGTCTACGATCATAGCTGATTTCGAATTTTGGTCGATGGAATTAAAAACCAGCAAGAGCTCCATCGCTTGATCGGATTGGTTTTCGTCGGAGCGCCCCTCCGATGGCGGAGCGTCCGCTTAGCTCGCTAATAACGTTTCAGCCAGTCAGCGA
>JAZDOH010000051.1:0-7446 GCA_043798815.1 Candidatus Peregrinibacteria bacterium
GGATCATGGCCGAACAGGTGAAAGGCGAACGGGCGCTAAAAATCGTTCGGATTTTAAGGGTCCGTTCAAAATCGTCCGTAACACGGCCATGGGTTTTTTTTCGGTAGGCAGCGTGAACCCGAGCAGGCTCAGCAGTTTTTGTAAAAACATCTCTAATTCCGTCTGTAGGCGGTTTCCGGTTTTTAACGATCGGCTCACTTCACAGAGCAGGGGATACACCCCTTCCACATTTTGCTCGTCCTGAATCAGTTTGTGGGTTACTTCCGCGACGGTGGCCAGCGCGTGGTGGCGTGCCAGAGAAAGATCAAAAAATGTCGTATCATCCAGCACTTCCACCTCTTTTAAATACCCAAAATCCCGGCCCCAGTAGCCGGTCACGTGCAGGCGGTAATACAATTCCACCCGTCCGCAGAATTTGCTCGTCAGTTTGCGGCATCCCTTGGCGATGCAATGGATTTTTCCGAGCTCCGGTGTTAAAAGCGTCACGATTTGGTCGGCCTCGCCCAAATCCATTCGCCGGATCACCACGCCTTCGGTTTTAAAGAGTTTGGATTTCAAGAAAAAGAGGAATGTCGTTTTAAATACAATTGAATGGCGAGCCAACTGGAGCCGGCTCCCACGGCGAGCGCTCCCAAAATCTGCCAAATCAAGGTGAACCACAGTCGATCCTCAAAGTGGTACAGAATGGCGTTTAGACCCACGAGCAGGCTTTCATTCTCGATCACCGTGAGCAGGTTTTTGGCCAGCATTCCCAGCACGGTTTGGGATAAGATCACGCTCAGCGCCAAAGCCAACAGCGCGATCGCCATTCCCTCAAACACAAATCCTCCCGCGATGAAATGATGCCGCGCGCCCACCAGTTGCATCACTGTGATTTCTTTTTGATGCGCGTGGATGGCCAGGCTGATCGAGTTGAACAAAATTAGCACGGCAACGAGCGCAAAAAGAAGGATCAGCCAAAAGCCCACCTGCTCCAAAAAGCGGGTGATGTCCAGCACCCGTTCGTTGCGGGTTTTCTGCTCCTGATCTTTCAATAATTTCTCCTGATTGATGATCCGGCTGAATTGCGGTTGCTCCAGGTACGTGAGAATCGCATTGTTGTCCGCCACGCCCTGACTCACAATCCGAATCGCGTTGGGCAGGGGATTCTCGAGCCGGTTGCCCTCCAAAAACGTGATCACATTGGGATACTTGGACCCAAAGCGTTTGAGCGCGTCCTCTTTGCTGACGTAAATCACTTCCTTGATCTCCGGTCGGTCACGGAGAGTCGCGAGCAGGGTTTGAATGGTGTAATTTTCAACATCCGGCAAAATCTCCGCGCTGATATCAATTCGTTCACCCACTTTTTCAATCACCGAGGCGCTGGCAAACGTGAGCGCGAGCACCACGTTGAACACAAAGAAAATGAGCGCGATGACGATGACCGTCGCCGCCGAAAGGAGTTTGTTGCGCCTGAGGCTGAGGATTCCGTTTTTAACCGCCCGCCTAAACGATAAGGGGAAAGAAGCCATGGTTTTGTTTTGATTTTGCTCCATGACTATAACACGAAATAACGAAATAACGAAGAAGAGAGGGAACAATAGAGCTGTTATTTCGTTATCTCGTTATTTCGTTTGTTTGATTAAGCTGGATTTATAGATTTCGGGCTTAAAACTCTTCAAGCGCACAAACCGGGCGTTCGGCAGGCGCTTTTGAATTTCCTCAGGATCCGCCGCTTGGTCATACCCCAAGCCGATCACATCCGGCTGATGATCGAGCAGACATTGATAAACATCATGCAAATCACCCAAAATCACATGATCCGTCAGACCGGTTTTTAAAACCGCCGCCTGCCGCTCCGTTTCCGTTTGCCGCGGGGAATGCCCCTTGAGTTTTTTGACGTTTTGATCGCGCGCCACCACCACCCAAAGCTCATCGCCCAGCGCCAGAAGCTGCCGCAAAAACGCCACGTGCCCGGGGTGGAGTTCGTCAAAAGTGCCAAAGCCCATGACCTTGGTTTTGTGCTTCATGCCAAACGGCGTTTAGTTTTAGGGGACGGACTGAGCGCAAGGTAGCGGTCAGAAAATCCTTTGGCCGCGCGGAAACATTCCTGAATACGCTGGTTGTTCGGGTCAAGTTCCATGGCTTTTTTGAGGAGTTCAATGGACTTCTCAAAATTCTTCACCTGCAGGTAGCAAATGCCCAAGTCGCAAAGTGTCAGGCTGTTGTCCGAATCCAAATTCAGAGCCCGTTCCAAAATTACAATGCCCTGAGTCCGTTTGCCGCTATTGAACAGAGCCCAACCCAGGCATCGCAGAATTTCTGCGTTATTTGGATGCAAACCATTGGATCTCTTCAGTTGCGCCACCGCCTCGCTCCACTGCTGGTCATGGGAAGCGATGAAGCCTAAAATGTAATAAGAAGTGTAGCTGTCTTTATTCAAATTCAGCGCGCGTTCGCAGGCTTTTTCGGCATTTTCAAACCGATCCAAGCTCACGTAATTATCCGCGATCTCCTCCAAGGCGGCTACACAATCCGGGTCGTCTACCAAAAGCCGCTGAGCTTCGGCGATGGACTTTTCATGTTCGCCCTTCAACTTGAGTTCCTCGATCGCCTCCAGCGCGGCTAGCACATGTTCAGGATAGTGGGGATTTTGTCCTTGAGCCATAAGATATTAAGTTTCACTTAATTTTACCTCATTCTAGAGGAATTTTCAAGAAATTTCAAAGAAAGCCTGAGTCGCCTTGAGCAACCCCTCCGGGGTGCCGGTATCGAATCGCTCTCCCTCAATCTCATAGGCCCACAGCCGTTCCCTGGATTGCAGAAGTTTGGCAAAGCCGTCGATCAGCCTCAATTCACCGTCACGGCCGGGCTTGGAAGAGCGAAGCGCGTCAAAAATAGCCGAAGTCACCACGTATTTTCCGATGATCCCAAAATCACTCGGAGCTTGGCCAGGCGCGGGTTTTTCGATTAAGTGTTTCACCTCCATTTGCCGCCCCAACGTCCGCCCCGGATCAATCACTCCGTAATTCTCCAGATGTTCCCGTGCCACCCGTTCCACCGCGAGCACGCCTTCACCGTGAAATGCATCAACGAGTTGCCGGGCCGCCGGCACTTTTGATTTCACCAAATCATCGCCGAACAAAATGAGGAACGGTTCTTTGCCTACGGCTTGTTCCGCCTTTAAAATCGCGTCTCCGTCGCCGCGGGGCTCCTCCTGGATCACATAAGTTAAACGGGCCAGCGTGTGGAGAGGCTGGAGGATTTTTAGGCATTCCAACTTTCCGCGCGCCAAAAGCCTTGCTTCCAGTTCCGGCTGCGAGGAAAAATGTTCCCGGATGAGAGTTTTGTCCGGGGAAATCACAAAAATGATTTCCTCAATTCCGCTGGCCACGGCCTCTTCTACCAGCCATTGAATCACCGGCTTATTGCCTACGGGCAACAGTTCTTTGGGTACCACTTTGGTGGCAGGGAAGAACCGAGTCCCCATGCCGGCTACGGGCAATACGGCTTTTCGGATTTTCATTAGACTTTCGCTTTTTTAGGGATTTTTTTCTCCTTAAAGAACGCTTCAAATTCTTCCTTATTCAGCACTTCTTTTTTCAGGAGCGCTTCGCCGATCTGGGTCATCAGCTCCTGATGCCCTGTGACCAGATCCATGGCGCGCTGTTGGGCTTCCTGGATGATGTTTTTAACCGCTTCATCAATCTTGGCGGCCACGGCTTCGCTGTAGGCTTTGCCGCCACCAAAATCCGCTCCCATGAATTGGCCCAAATGCCGGTCTTCAAAAATCACCAAGCCTAATTCTTCGCTCATGCCGTATTCCGTCACCATTTTGCGGGCAAGTTCCGTGGCGCGGCGTAGATCTGAACTCGCGCCCGTGGTCACGTCGTTGAAGAACACTTTTTCCGATACCCAGCCTCCGAGGAGCGAGCAGATTTCATCTTTGAATTTGGAAACGGATTTCAAATGCAGTTCTTCTTCCGGCATAAACCAGGTTACCCCCAGCGCCATCCCGCGGGAGATAATGGAAACTTTGTGCACCGGATCGCAGCCGGGGAGCAAATGTCCGATGAGCGCGTGACCCACTTCATGATACGCCGTGATCTTTTTCTCTTCGTCGCTGAGCCGGCGTGACTTTTTTTCCGGTCCCAAGCCCACTTTTTCAATCGAGTGTTCCAAATCCGGCTGAGTGACGGTTTTGCGATTGTGCTTGGCGGCCAAAATCGCGGCTTCATTCAGTAAATTCTCCAAATCCGCTCCGGAAAATCCGGGAGTTTGCTTGGCGATGACTTCCAGATCCGCGTGTTTGTCGAACTGTTTGTTGCGGGCATGCACTTTTAAAATCGCCAGCCGTTCCTCCAAATTCGGCATGTCGATAATCACGCGCCGGTCGAACCGTCCGGGTCGTGTGAGCGCGGCATCCAGGATGTCCGGTCGGTTGGTGGCCGCGAGCACGATCACATTGGTCTCATTTTCAAAACCGTCCATCTCCGTCAGAATCTGGTTCAGCGTCTGCTCCCGTTCATCATGCCCGCCCCCCATCCCGAATCCGCGCTGCCGTCCCACCGCGTCGATTTCATCGATGAACACGATGCAGGGCGCGTTGCGTTTGGCTTTGGTAAAAAGATCGCGCACCCGGGAGGCGCCCACCCCCACAAACATTTCCACAAATTCCGATCCGGAAATCGAAAAGAAGGGAACGTTCGCTTCGCCGGCCACGGCGCGGGCGAGCAGGGTTTTCCCTGTGCCTGGAGCGCCCACCAGCATCACCCCGCGGGGGATCTTGGCGCCAATCTTAGTGTATTTTTTAGGATTTTTCAAAAAGTCCACCACTTCCACCAATTCCGCCTTGGCTTCTTCCATTCCGGCCACTTCTTTAAAGGTGGTACGGGTTTTGCTGTCCCGCGAATAAACCCGCGCCTGGGATTTGCCGAAACTAAACGCGCTCGAAGCTCCTTTGCCCAATTGTTTGGCCATGAACACTATCAGCGCCACAAAAATTATGATGGGCAGCCAGTTGGAAAAAAAGTTCGTCCAAAACGCCGTACGCTCATTGCTGACAGCCCGCACAGGAGTTAGGTTTTTGGGATCACTGAGTCCCAAATCCGTCAGCCGTTCGCCGTCGGGGACAATGGCAAAGATTTTTTTATCGTCCTGAGTGGTTCCATAAGCTTTGCTGCCATTCAGCAGCACTTCTTTGAGTTTTCCGCCCTGATATTCCTGAGCGAGCTGGGTGATCGCCACCTCAGTAGCTTCAGGTTCAACCGGGCCACCCTTTGGATTAAAAACGTAATAAGCAATGGTGAGGAGTAACGCGAAAATCAGTACATAACTAAAGCTGTTTCCATTGCGCGAAGGGGGCCGAAATTGAGGTAGGTTATTGTTCATTTGGGTTGAATGGTTTTAAAGGGCAAATAATGGTGAAGGATTTCGGGAATGGCCACCGAGCCATCCGCCTGCTGGAAGTTTTCCAGGATCGCGATCAAAAACCGCGTGGAAGCCATGGCTGTTCCATTCAAAGTGTGCGCGAAATGAGTTCCCTTGTCATCCTTGTATTTTATATTTCCACGCCGCGCCTGAAAGTCCGTGCAATTGCTGCAACTCGTCACTTCCCGATACTGGTTTTGCCCGGGCATCCAAACTTCACAGTCATATTTTTTGGCCGCCGGAACACCCAAATCCCCGCCACAAATATTCACGAGATGATAGGGGAGCCCGAGCTCCTGCAAAATCTCTTCTTCAATATTCCGCAAAAACTCATGTTCTTCCCAGGATTTTTCCGGATGACAAAACGAGAACATCTCCACCTTATCGAATTGGTGCACGCGCAAAATTCCTTTCACGTCTTTTCCATAACTGCCCGCTTCGCGCCGGAAGCAACTCGAAAATCCAACGTATCGTCGCGGCAACTGTTCCGCTGGAATGGATTTGTTCATGTGCAATCCCGCCAGCGGCACCTCCGAGGTTCCCACCAAATACAAATCATCTTCATTGGGGTTCACATGGTAAATCTCGTTTTTGTCTGCGGGAAAAAATCCGGTGGCATACATCATGTGCTCTTTCACCAGCATGGGCACCGTCACGGGTGTAAATCCTTTTTTAACGTACTTTTGCAGCAGCCAGCTGATGAGCGCGAATTCCAGAAGAACCAATTCATTTTTAAGGTAATAAAAACGCGTACCGCCCACTTCCGCGCCCGTTTCCAAATCAATGAGATCGAGCGTTTTTCCAAGTTCAATATGATCTTTAGGTTTGAAAGTGAATTCAGGTTTTTTGCCCACCGTTCGTAGTACCACATTTGATTTTTCATCTTGCCCCTCCGGCACGCTTTCATGCGGTAAATTAGGGAGAGTATCCGTGAGCTCTTTTAGTTGAGTAAATAATTTGTTCAACTTGTCTTCCGCCGTCTTCAGCTCGTCACCGAGCTTTTTCATTTCATCGATCTTCTTTTGCCGCTCTTTATCTTTGAGCGTCGGAATGGATTTGCTCACCTCATTTCGTTGAGCCCGCATGGCTTCCACTTCCTGCAAAACCGCCCGATGCGCGTCATCGAGCTTGAGAAGTTTTTTCACATCAATTTTGACCTGCTTTCTAGCAAATCCTTGTTCATAAAGTTTTTGATTTTCACGTAGCGCTTTAAAGTCGATCATAAGGCCATTATATCGATAAAATTCATTGATTCAATCCCAATTTGCCCACGGCAAAGAAAACAATTGATGGTTGTTAGTTGACCCACAACCAACAACTATGATACAATAGAGGCGTGAAAACGGATACTTCAAGAAAAATCATTGGCTACATCCAATCAAAAAAACAAGTCAGCCTTAAAGAGCTGATAGCTCATTTTGAATTTAGTCAGCAGGCGGTAAGCAAACAACTTAAAAAACTGGTGACCCAAGGCCTGTTGAGCAAAACAGGAAGGCCGCCTCAAGTGTTCTATTCTTTAGTGGAACCCAAAAAAGACATTTTTCATGAGGCCATTGATCAAAAATTTAAAAAAATAATCCAGGAACGCTTTCTCTTGATCACTCCTATAGGGGAAATGAAATCAGGAGCAGTTGGTTTTACCAAATGGTGCACAGAGCGCGATTTGCCAATTGCAAAAACCGCCATTGAGTATGCGCGCACGCTAAAAAAATATGATGCGTTTCGCCGTGAAAGCTTGATCGATGGGATGGGCAAAATGCGGCGCACGTTCAGCCCCATTCATCTTGATCATTTGTATTACCTCGATTTTTACAGCATTGATCGTTTTGGAAAAACCAAACTAGGCCAAATGCTCCTTTACGCAAAACAAAGCCAGAACAGAGGGTTCATGAAAGAACTCATAAATCTCATAAAACCAGCGATTGAACGGTTGATTAAACGATATAAAATAGATGCCATTGGCTTTATCCCTCCAACAGTAAAACGCGAAGTGCAATTCATGAAAGAGCTGCAGAGACATTTGGGGCTTAAAGTGCC
>JAZDOH010000062.1:0-11592 GCA_043798815.1 Candidatus Peregrinibacteria bacterium
TTACCCCGGACTGAATTTGAGTTTTGAAGTGCTCGACGGATTGACCAAGCACCGCACCGCGTATGATCTCCCCCGGATCACGGACACCTTGATGCCATCGATCGAAGCCCAGCTCGTGAATGTGGCGGATGAGATCGCTTACATGAACCATGACATCGACGACGGCTTGCGATCACAAATTCTTAAGGTCAAAGACCTTCAAAAACTGGCCTTGTGGCAACACGCGGAAAAACAGGTAAAACCAATGCCTTTTGATTTGTGGGTTACGGCCATCACGTCGAGTTTCATCAAGCTTATGGTGAATGATTTGGCGGAAAACACTCACCAGCTCATCAGTAAACAGGGAATTCAGCGGCTCGAGGATGTTTACAAAACCCCCGAGCCTCTTTCAGCCTTTTCTCCTTCCATGAAAACGTGGACGGAAGAGCTAAAAACCTTTTTATTTAAAAACTTCTACCAATCCTCCAGCGTTGCTGAGTATAATGAACAAGGAAAAAAGGTCATTCGGTTTCTTTTTAAAAAGCTAATGGGTGACCCAAAACTCCTTCCAGAAAAATTCCAGAAGCGATTGAAGATCGAAAAACCTTACATCATCGTCAAAGATTACATAGCGGGAATGACGGACAACTTCGCCCTGGAACTTTATAATCAATTAAACCGCTGATATGCAATGCATTAAATGCAAACGCAAAGATACTCAGGTGATCGACTCGCGTGAAGCCGAGCAGGGCAAGGTGATCCGCCGACGGCGCCGCTGCCCCAAATGCAATCACCGCTTTACCACGTTTGAGCGGATGGAAATGAGCAATTTGCTCGTGAAAAAAAAGGACGGGAGTTTGGAGCCTTATTCGCGGGAAAAACTCGAGCATGGCGTTTGGATTGCCTGCGGAAAACGGCCCGTGAGCGAAGTGCGGGTGGAACGGATGATCAGCGGACTCGAGGAAAAATGGCGCGCAAAAAAAAGCATTTCAAGCCAAACCATCGGCGAGGACGTGGTGAGCATGCTCAAAAAACTCGATCACATCGCTTACATTCGTTTCGCCAGCGTGTATCGGAGCTTTAAAGACGTGGAGGAATTCAAGCATGAATTAGGAAAACTCTTGAAGTAATTAGGAAAATGTGTTACAATAAGTGGAATACTAAAAACACTCATGTTCCATTTCTTTCGTAAAAGATGGCAAGCCCTGCACACCGGACTCGTGTCTGCAGGGGTGACTGCCTTTGTGGCTTTAACCATAGGATCCAACCTGTTTGTCTTGCATCCGAGGGATTATCGGGCCGCCATCCGCATCAAAACCGTTCAAACGGAGCATCGTTTGCGTGTGAGCCTGGCTTCCACGCCTGACGAACGAGCCATGGGCTTGATGTTCGTGAAAAAACTGTCCAAAAACGGAGGCAAACTTTTTATTTTCGATCAGCCTGAAGTGGTTTCGTTTTGGATGAAAAACACCCGCATTCCGCTCGACATGATCTTCATCGGTGAAGATTACAAAATCAAATCCATCGTACACGACGTTCCTCCCTGCCCAAAAGGAACTGAGGCTTGCACGACGTATCCTTCCACCGAACCGGTAAAATACGTGCTGGAAGTGGAAGCGGGTTATGCTGAAAAACACCAAATTCAAGTGGGTGATGAATTGCTGATCGGTTATTAATGGTTATTTCGTCACTTCGTTTTTAAGTATTTCAATGGCTTTTTCCAGTTGAGGATCACGCTGTTTTTCAAAATCTTCCGGCGTACGTTCTACCGCCACATCCGGAGTAATGCCGGTTTCTGAGATGTTGCTGCCTTCAGGCGTGTACCACTTGGCCACCGTCACGCGCAAACTGGATCCTCCCAACAAATTCACTACTTCCTGCACGGTGCCTTTGCCAAAGCTGTTGACCCCGACAACGGCTCCCCGTTTATGATCCTGAATCGCTCCTGCCACAATTTCGGATGCCGAAGCGCTGCCTTTGTTGATCAACACCACCAAAGGAAAAGTGGTGAGGCGCGCCCTGCCGTTGACGTAAATTTCTTCGTTTTCAGCGGGATTGCGTTTTTTGATGCTGACCACCAATCCCTTTTCCAAAAACTCGGAGGCGATTTCCACAGCGCCATCCAAAAACCCGCCGCCATTGTAACGAAGATCCAGCACAATTCCTTTGGGGCGGCGCGACGAGATTTGGCTTACGGCTTCACTCCATTCTTCGGACAAATGACTCCCGAATTGGTTGACGGAAAGGTAGGCGAATCCTTCTTTCATTTTCCATTCCACGCTGGCAATGTTGATTTTTTCACGAGTGATTCTGACGTCAAAAGGTTCGTCATGGCCTTCACGCATGATGGTGAGAATGACCGCCGAACCGCGGGGGCCGCGAATCCTCATGACCGCTTGTTCCAAGGTAAAATTTTCGGTGGACTCTCCATCAATTTTGTAAATGACGTCTTCGGGCTGTAACCCCGCACGTTGAGCCGGAGAGTTTTTAACGGGAGATACGATGGTGATCCATTGATTTTTGAGCGTGAGTTCCGCTCCGATGCCTTCCAGTGTCCCATCCAGATTATCCTGGAATTCCTTGTTTTCCTTGGGGGTCATGTAAGCGGTGTAAGGATCTCCCACAGCGCTCACCATCCCACGCACCGCCCCATAAACCATTTCCCGGGTGTCGAGCAAATGAGGATCCACGTATTTACTAAACAGAGAGTTCCAGGTGTCCCAAAAAAGCTGCATGTCCACTGTGGAAAGCTCGCCATTGTCGGAAAGGGCGAAATTCTGGGTGAGATTGTCTCGATTTTGTTCCGCGTGGTTCGCGCCGGCGCTCCAACCCAACAAAAAAATGAAAATGATGAGCAGGAAAAGCCCAATGAACTGAGGCGCCCGTGATGAAGATTTTTTCCAAGGTTCTGTCATACTTATTCACTATAATTTATTTTGGATTCACGCGCCAGAGTCTCATACAATTCCCGCTCTCGCCTGCTGAGTTTTTCGGGAACACCCACTTCCACTTTTACCACATGATCTCCCACATGATCGCTGTTCACGCGGGGAACTCCTTTGCCTTTCAGTTTAAATGACTTGCCGTGCTGGGTGCCGGCGGGAATTTTGAGTAATGTTTCCCCATGCACTGTTTTTACTTTTACTTCCGCTCCCAACACCGCCTGGAGCAAAGGAATGTGGAGCGTGGTGTGAATGTCCTCGCCCACCCGCTCAAATTCTCGGCTCTGCAAAACACTCACATGCACGAATAAATCTCCGGTTTCGCCCCCCTGCGCACCAACTTCCCCCTGTTCGCGCAAACGAATAACGGCTTTGTCTCCAATGCCGGCGGGAATTTTGATCTGGAGCTTGGCGGAAACCAGTGTCCGGCCTTCTCCCTTGCAATGCTTGCATTTCTTTTTGGCAACCCGCCCCGCCCCATGGCACGCGGAACAGGTAGAAGCGGTTTGGATTTGCCCGAGCGGCGTGCGTTGGACGCGAATCTGATGACCCGTACCACTGCACGTTTCACATTCCGTCACTTCCGTCCCCGGTTCCGCCCCTTTGCCTTCACAATGAGAACAAGATTCCATCCGTGAAATCTCCACGGACTTGGTCACCCCAAACACCGCCTCTTCAAACGTCACGTGGATCAAAATTTCCATGTCACTACCCTTAGCGGAACCGGTTTTGGCGCGCCGCCGTTCGCCCCCTCCAAAAAAGGTGTCGAAGATGTCTCCGAAATTCTCTCCGAAATCAAAATGGACGTTCTGAAAATCGTTCACATTAAAATCCCCAAACCCGCCCCAACCACCACCCCCTCTACCCGGAGCTCCTTTACCAACATGACCAAATTGATCGTATTGGGCTCGTTTTTGCTTGTCGCCAAGCACTTCATACGCCTCCGTGACTTCTTTGAATTTCTTTTCATCCCCACCGCCCCCCGAATCCGGATGGTATTGATGCGCGAATTTGCGATACGCCTTTTTAATGTCCCCCTCACTGGCATTTTTTTCCACGCCGAGGACTTTGTAGAAATCCATGATCAAAAACAGTTAGCTCCGAAATTTTAACGTTGTGAGTCCCTTTTTGCAAACGGTTAAATGGCGGTTCTGGCCAAAACTTTTTTGATTCTTTCTTTGCCCTCCGGACTCAGCTCAATGGGAGATTTGATTTCCCCATACAAAGCCAAAGCGCGAAGATAGGCGGAGAGGGTGGGAAACCGCTTTTGCACTGCCTGTTTTTCAATGGCTCGCCGCTCAGCCCCATTGCAACGAAATCTCAAAACATATTCTTGTTTTTTTTCATACTCTTTTTCGGCAACGATCAAATTCGGCAAATCGATGATGAGATTCAAAATATCTTCATCTAAGAAATCCTGGTTAATGCCAGCCGCCTCACATTCAACATGAGTTTCACCATTGCTCAGTGGTTTTAAGGTGTAGCGATACTTTTGCTTGCCAACCGTAATATATTGCTCAATCGCCCATTCGTTTTTTTTGGACATGTTTTTTAAAATTAAAATAAAATTGAGTGAAAATTAATCTTAAGAGCTTTTGCAATTTTCTTTTTATAAATCTCTTTGCAGTCGTTGTTATGAATCGGGAGGGTAAAGGTTCCCTGAAAATCAACGTGTTTAAACTTCACATGACTGCCTTTGGCTTGGATTTTGTGGAAACCCAGGCTCAGAAGTAATCGTTCTATTTGAGAGTACTTCAAGGTTGTCGGATTCACCAGAAATCGCACTAATAAATTTTCAATACTCGTCATCGTTGAAATACAAAATTCAATTCTGGCTACAGGATATAATTTTGTAGCTACAAAGTCAAGATCAAAATTTGGAAGTCACTAGACCAATGATTAATTTCTGATCGACAAAACCGAAAATGTAGCTGTCGGAACTGGAGTTTTCGTTCAACCCCGTCAAAACAATCCGATCGCCTTCAATTGCTTCGATTTGCTTGATAATCGTGATGTCAGATTGAATGGGGTGGCGACAAACAACAATATCACCCACGGAAAGTGCTCCGGAGGGGTTTATTAAAACTTCATCCCCGGATTTGAGGAGCGGAAGCATGGAGTCGCCTTCCACGCGGAAACGCCGCCGTTGGCCCAGGGCCCACAGCAACATTTCTTTAAACCCGGCTTTTTTAAGCGGCGGTGTACCAGGCAACATCGCGGTTTTTAGTTTTCCAGAAAAGGTTGTGGATTTCTTTGATGGAAGCCATGAGTTCCTCGGCATGCTCCAGGCTGATTTCCACCTTGCACGCGCTACAGACTTTGGCAGCTTTCCAGAAAATGTCGTGGAGATTTGGGAATTTTTCAAGGTGAGCCGGCTTGAAATAATCCGTCCACAAAATCAAAAGTTCCCGCTTGGCGAGCTCGGCTTGTTCTTCTTTGATCAGAATGTAACGAGTGCTCGTATTTTTGTAAGCGAGCAGGGCTTTGGGATCATTGCCTGACGGACGGACGAGTGCCAGCAGTTTTTTGGTCATGCTAAGCACCGCCTCGGCCGCGATACGGGCAGAAGCCGGATCGTACACGCCACAGGGGCCATCGCAATGGGCATGGGCTACCGGCGCAGGAAAGTGTTTGAGCAATGAAGCAATGAAGTTCATATTATTCAGTGGGGTTAGGAGAATTAAGTGGGGTGGGCTGAGCCTCAAACCGCTGTACCACGGTAATGGTTTTTGGATTTGGAGTGATCCGGTTTCCGGCCAGATCTTCCAAATCTTTGAGTTCAATTTTGTATCGCTCCAAATCCTGACGGACGACGTTTTCCAATTTCAATCGGGTGATGCTCGGGGTCACCAGTTCCACTGAAACCACTTTGGCTTCATCTTTTGCCTCATTGACTTTGTTGTCATCCCAAATGAAGTAACGAGTGGCGTCTTTCGCGCTGCCGGGAACCAAAGGCTCGCTCCAATAGATTTCGATGGTGTTCAGATCAATGAATTTTTGCTCCAGCGGATACGGAGGAGTCCGGTCGCCTCCAAGCATTAACGTTAAATCGCGATCGGTGGTTAAAACTCCGTTCCACATGGCCCGATTCTCGCGCACTTCAAAATCCGTACTTTCCAGGATGGTATCCGCAGGCCCCTCCAGCGTGAGATGGTATTCCGTGTCATTGCCCGACTGCTTTACGAGACGCAGATGGTAGGATTCTTCTTTGAGCGTGCGTGGAAGGGTGTAGTTGTAACTCAGTGTGGTTTTACTGCCCGCCGGGATGATCACTTTGATGCCGATCACGGTAAAATCACCCTGCCGTTCGACGTTGCTATCCACAGGTTTGTCTTGGAGTGTGGCAGTTCCCGGAATATAAACTCGCAGATACCCTTTATAATTATCGCTGTAGCTGTTGGTGAATCCGGGAAAACGCAACGTGACTTCGCTTTGAACTTCCGGCACCTCTTTGGCCAAATTCACGTAATGATGAACTTCCCGAGTCATGTAGCGATCGGCTTTTTTGGCGCCCAGGTTCGCGAGATTAGCGGAAAAAAAGTCGCTGTCTTCCGGCAATACCAGCGCGTTGCCCCAGTCGCGTTCGATGACACGCTGTTCCAGTCCGTCGCTCGCAAACCACAAGTAAAGATTTTTGTTTTTAAGGCCTTCCAAAATAACTTTTTTGGCAACGCCCGGATGCCATTTGAGTTTTCCGACAAGCTCAGACGCCAAGGCACTCAAAATATCTTTCCGGCTCCCCAGCGCTTCTTCGCTGTGCCGATCCACATCATTCACGGCCAACTCGAGTTCCGCGAAAAGGTTTTGGCGCGTCAGCGTTTTACCATCCACTTCGATATCTCCAAGCTCCTCCACTAAATCTTCAATCAGACCAAAGTTCGCCACAATGACGCCATCCACATCCGCGTCGGGAAATTTCTTTTTATAAAAATCAACCAAGTCTTTGCTGACCGTTGGAAAATCCGCTTCCCAATTCGCGTCCCGGAACGTGTAGCCCTGATACCATTCGTTTTTGAGAAAATCTTCTTGCGGATAAGGTGGCTTCACATAGCTTGCCGTGTCGATTTCATACGAATTATGGAATGACATCCCGCGGGGGAATCCGAGTAAGGTGTCCAAATTCCCGTAAGCCGTAATAAACCCCCCGCCCGGCCGCAATTCGTAATTGTTTTGGAGCACGACGAGATAATTTTTTGCAAACCAAGTGAGCCCCAAATAATGGTTCATAAAAAATCGCAGCGGCCCGAGCCACCAATAGAACAGCAAAAATATTCCCAACAAAACTCCAACGATGGTTAAAAATATTTTTTTAAACCTTCCGCTCACCTGAGGCAGGCGAAAAGCGGATACTCGTTTCTTCGCTGTGTAAGGGCTGTAACCAGGTTCCATGTCAGCGGCATTATATCAATGTAATTAAAAATAAGGAATCATTGCGCTGGCGCTCTTTAGAGTGCTAATATGGTTTCGAAAATTAACAAACAAAAATATGAAAAACCTTTTTGATTTGTCCGGTAAAGTGGCTATTGTTACCGGCGCCAGTCGTGGATTGGGAAAGGCCATGGCTCTTGGGCTTGCTCAATGCGGGGCGGATGTGGTTATTACCGATGTCTTGGATACTGAATCTGCGGTTCAGGAAATCAAAGCCCTAGGGCGTAAATCCATGGGATTAAAGGTCGATGTGACCGACAAAAAACAGATCGAGGACATGGTGGAAAAAGTCGTCGGCACGTTTAAACATATCGACATTCTCATCAACAATGCCGGGGTTTATTTCCCCACCCCCATCAAGGATCTTAAAGAACAGGATTGGGACAAAATCATCAGCGTCAACTTAAAAGGAACCCTATTGTGCGCGCAGGCGGTGGGCAATCAGATGATCAAACAAAAATCCGGCGCTATCGTGAATGTTGCCAGCGTTGCCGGCATTATGGCTTTTGCCCAATCCGGCGCTTACAACAGCAGCAAGGCGGCGATTATTATGCTCACCAAAACCCTGGCCATTGAATGGGCTTCTTACGGCATTCGTGTGAATGCCATTTGTCCGGGGATTTTTGCCACCGATATGACCAAAGGACTTTTGGGGGACAAAGGATTTCAGCAAATGGTTAGCTCCCGCGTTCCCATGAAACGTTACGGCACTCCCGATGAGTTGGCCGGCGCGGCGATTTATCTAGCTTCCGATGCCGCCAGCTATACCACCGGACACGCGTTGGTGGCGGATGGAGGATGGACGGTTGGACTTTGATAGAATCTTAACTTGCCTGCCGGCAGGCAGGAAAAACAAAATGACTTCAAAAACATCTGCCCCGTTGAATGAAACCCGCGAAAGCCGCATTGCCATTATTGGCACCGGCATGGTGGGATCCAGTTTTGCTTACGCGGCCATGATTAAAGGGCTTGCCGCGCAACTTATTTTGATCGATTCCAGCGAAGATCGCGAAAAAGGGGAAGTGATGGATTTGACCCACGGACTTATTGGCGCGGAAGCCGGAAATGTGCGCGGAGGAGATTTAAAAGACTGCCGTGACGTGGATTTGATCGTGATCACAGCTGGTGCCGCCCAAAAACCAGGCGAAACCCGTTTGGATTTGGTCAACAAAAACGTCAAAATTCTTAGAGGCATCATCAAGGGCATGGGCAAACTGCGGAAAGGAACGGTGGTGATTATCGTCAGCAATCCTGTGGATATTTTGACGTATGTGGCTCAGCAGGAAATCCATTTACCGAAAGGCCAGGTTTTTGGCAGCGGAACATCATTGGATACTTCCCGTTTACGCTACAACATCAGCCAAAAGCTGGGAGTGAATCTGCACAACGTGCACGGGTATGTGCTTGGGGAACACGGAGATTCCGAATTTGTGGCGTGGAGTTTGACCAATGTTTCCTCCGTCCCCGCCACCAAACTTTTAACGGCGAAGCAAAAAAAGGATCTTGAATATAAAACCATGCGCGCCGCTTACGAAATCATCCAGCTCAAAAAAGCCACTTATTACGGCATTGGTGTGGTGGTCGCGGAACTGGTGGAAGCGGTGCTACATGATAAAAAATTCATTGTGCCCGTATCCACAGAACCTGGCGGCGCTTACGGGATAAAGGGAATATGCCTTGGTGTTCCTTGTGTACTTGGGCGCGGTGGTGTGGAGCGCGTGTGGCCGATCCCACTTGATTCCGCTGAAAAGAAAAAACTGAAAAAGTCCGCCCATTTGCTTAAAAAAATCCTTCGCCATGTCCGTTAAAACCCGCTCCAAGCGCGATTTGACCGAAGTGCTGTTGAAAGAAAAAGAGATTTACCGGTTTCCGGCTTTTTCCTCCAGCCGTCGTTTACGGGAAACAGCGGAAGCCAGACGCGACCCGCTCCTTTTTTGGGAAAAGGCGGCACAAGAGCTCAAATGGTTTAAGCCATGGAAAAAAGTCATGGAGGATCGCTATGCCCCCTTTTACCAGTGGTTCATCGGCGGAAAATGCAACATTGTTTCCAATGCTCTGGATCGCCACATGGGGACGCCCACAGAAAAAAAGAAAGCCATCATTTGGGAAAGCGATACCGGCAATCAGCGCTCATTCACATACGGAGAGCTGTACCGCGCTGTGAACAAAATGGCGAATGGCCTAAAATCTATCGGCGTTAAAAAAGGAGACCGTGTGGCCGTTTATCTCCAAAATATTCCGGAAACCGCCATCACCATGCTGGCCTGCGCCAAAATCGGAGCCGTGCATTCGGTGGTGTACGCGGGGTTTTCAAGCCACGCTTTAGCCACGCGCATCCGTGACGAGCGAGCCAAGGTTTTGGTGACATCGGACATCGGCCACCGCCGAGGCAAAGTGATTGATATGAAGTCGGTGTGCGATGAAGCGCTTAAAGATTGTCGGACGGTTAAAAAAGTCATTGTGGTGCGGCAATCCGGGCGACGTGTTTCCATGCGGCGCGGGCGGGATTTGTTTTACGCTGACCTAGTTCGCCACCAATCCGCGGAATGCAAAACGCAACCCATGGACGCGGAGGATCCCTTATTTATTTTGTACACGTCCGGCACCACCGGAAAACCTAAAGGCGTGGTTCATGTGCATGGGGGATACATGGTGGGCATTGACCGCACTTTCCGCTGGGCCTTCAACATTCAGGGTGATGAAATGTACTGGTGCACGGCGGATCCCGGATGGGTTACGGGGCATAGCTACATTGTGTACGCCCCACTCATGTCTGGCATCACCACGCTGATGTTTGAGGGAGTTCCGGATCACCCAAAACCCGATCGGATTTGGAAAATCGTGGATAAATACAAAATCCAAATCCTCTACACCGCTCCAACTCTTATTCGTGCCCTGATGCGTTACGGGGACGCGTGGCCAAAAAAGCACAAACTCTCCTCGCTTCGCTTACTCGGCTCCGTAGGAGAACCCATCAATCCGGAAGCCTGGAGATGGTATCACCGGGTTATTGGCCATAAAAAGTGCCCCATTGTGGATACTTGGTGGCAAACAGAAACCGGTATGTTCATGATCTGCCCGCTCCCGGGAACTCCATTAAAACCCGGTTCCGCCGCCTTTCCTTTCCCGGGGATTGAAGCGGATGTAGTGGATGCTCACGGGCGCTCCGTTAAAGCTGGCAAAGGTGGATATTTGGTCATCAAAAACCAATGGCCGGCCATGTTGCGCACGGTTTACAAAGACCCCGGACGCTACAAAAAAACGTACTGGAAAAAAATCAAAGGGGTTTACCTCACCGGGGACATCGCTCGGAAGGACAAAGACGGTTATTTTTGGATTCAGGGGCGTTCGGATGACGTGCTTTCCATCGCGGGTCATCGTATTGGCCCCGCGGAAATCGAAAGCGCTTTGGTGAGTCACCCCGCGGTGGTAGAGGCCGGAGTCATCGGCAAACCTCATCCCATTAAAGGGGAAAGCGCCAAGGCTTTTGTAATCCTGCGCCGCGGTTATAAACCTTCCGACGAACTCATTGCCGAACTCAAAAAACACATCCGCAGTGAACTGGGACCCATTGCCGTGACGGATGAAATTGAATTCATTGATAAACTTCCCAAAACCCGCAGCGGCAAAATCATGCGCCGTGTTTTAAAAGCAAAAGAGCTCGGCATTGAAGTGGGCGATTTAAGCACACTGGCGGATTAAAAAGTCACACTCAACAACAGCCGGCAAACCTGCTATCTGCCAGGCATCACCCTGGAGGCATTAATAGTCATAAGCTAAGGTCTGGGGCAACCTAATTGATCTGCAAGTATAGCGGGAAGACCCTCCCGATAACCACGAAGCCAGCTTCCATCTGGCAATTGCATTGCAGGTACTTGCGTAAGGCCAGCTTTTTTACATGCAGGGCGAAAATCCCACAAATCAAGTCCACAATCTACGACTCTAAAGCCGCGAAAAGCATCAGCAAATTGATCACGTAGCATTTCACAATAATGACAAGCCTTCGAAGTGTATAAGGTTACTCCCGCATCTGCCAAGCATTCGGCAAAAGAGGTACGAGTTTCCGTAGGCCGCTTAGTACGAGCAGAAGAGGGCGCTGCTGAACTACGACCTTGATCAGAATCCACAAGACAGCCTGCAATGTGAGCACGAGTGCCAGTTGCATTGGCAGCTTCACAATCAGATTCAGGCGTTTTAGGTCGCCTTGCTGTTTGGCCAGGAGCTGCACAGCTCGCAAGAGTCA
>JAZDOH010000079.1:0-4118 GCA_043798815.1 Candidatus Peregrinibacteria bacterium
TATCTGGAAAAAGCTTCTCCGTTGCCCGACATGATTTGGCTGGATTATTACTTAAAAAATAATATGAATGGATTGGATTTTCTAAAGAAAATCCATGGCAATTCAAAATGGTCAAAAATCCCCGTGATCGTCGTTTCAAACACCGCCAGCGAATCCAAGGTGAAAGAGATGCTGGCGATGGGGGCAAAAAAGTATTTTCTAAAGGCAGAATCTCTGCTCGGCGATATTATCGATTACATTCAGTCTTCTTTAAAATATGCCTGAATCCAAACCTATTCCAACCTCTTGTAAAATTCTTGTCGCCGAAGACGACAAATTCCTTTCGCGCGCGTACGAATTCAAATTGAGTAAAATCGGCTGCCAAATCATTTTAGCGGGGGATGGCGAAGATGCTATCAAAAAAATCAAAACTGAAAATCCCGATTTAGTGCTGCTCGACCTCATCATGCCCAAAAAGAACGGATTTGAAGTGCTGAATGAAATGCAGGCCACGCCGTCCCTAAAAAAAAATCCCTGTCATCATAATGTCTAATCTGGGGCAGGAGGCGGACGTTAAAAAAGGCATGCAATCGGGCGCCATTGATTACGTGATTAAGGCCAATACGTCCCTCGAGGATGTAGTAAAACGGATCGCCAAGGCGCTCAAGCGGGATTTGACCGTTCAGCCCCCAGTTGTCTTGGTAAAGAGCGTCCCTCCTCCTGTAACGGATTGTCCCGAATGCAAAAAAGAAATTCCTTCCAAAGCTAAATTTTGTCCGAATTGCGGAAAAAAACTTTCTTAAAGGCCATCTTGAGTTTTAAAACAGGAATCGCTAAAGTAGGTGAGCCATGGGGTCCCCAAATTGGTCTAGCGAAGCGAACAATTTGGGGAGAGGAGGAGTTTGTGTAAGTCGAAGATGACAAGAAAGAACGAGTCATCTTAGACTGAAACAAAACGACGACGAGGCGAACGTAGCTCAGTTGGTTAGAGCGTCCCGCTGTGGCCGGGAAGGTCGTGGGTTCAACCCCCATCGTTCGCCCCAAAACATCGACCTGCCGCGCAGGCTTGCGCTTTGGGTGTTTTTTTGGTATAATATATAGATTAAATATGGAAACTCTTCTTCTTAAAATCAGTCATCAAGTCACAACCGCGATCGCGGAAAAATACACGCGTTTCCTGGAACTCAGTCCTTTCATTCTGGGGGCGCTCGCCGTGTTTTTGGCTGGCTGGATTTTGGCGGAACTCGCCTCCCGGGCCATTTTGGGCATGTCCCACAGACTCAAATTGGAAGTCATTTCCCACAGAATCGGTCTCAAGCACTTTTTGGAACGCACAGGGTCTAATCTTTCCCCCTCACACCTCATTGCCAAAGGCGTAAAGGCTTATCTTATTTTCCTGTTTTTCATTGAAGCCACCAAAATTGCCCAACTTTCACGAGTGGCCGAGTTTTTAACCGAGGTCATCAATTACGTACCGGACGTCATCGTAGCTCTGTTCATCATGATAGTAGGCCTACACGTAGGCAATGCCATGGAGACATTCATTTCCTCTTCACTCACTTTCACAAAATCCCGTACTGCCCACGTGATGGGTTTGGCTTCTAAGTACACCGTTGTGACTTTCGCCGTTTTGGCCGCTTTGGCCCAACTCAAAATCACTCCCATCCTTGTCCAAGTCATGTTTATCGGTTTCATCGCCATGCTGGCTCTGGCCGGTGGCCTGGCCTTCGGTTTGGGCGGAAAGGATGTAGTTAAAGAATTGCTGGAAGACGTGAAACGGATGGAAATCAAGGAACATAAGAAAGAGGAATAAGGGTCTTTACAAGTAGATAGTTTTAGTATATGCTATCTTTACTTTAAAGTTCCCTTCATGCCTACCCCTCCTGATGCCCCAAATCCGGGCGGTGACACTGTTGTGCCGCCAGATAGAGCTGATGTTGATGCAGCAGCCGCTGCGCGCGCCCAAACTCTCAGCGCTTTAACGCTGTCGCATGCTTCTGCCCCTTCGGGTTGGCCAAAATTTTTTAGACCTCAGGCCATGCAGGAAGCCATGGCGAAGTTTTTAGAAGCCCACCATCGTGGGCTTGGTCTTGAACAAAGCAATTGTTTAACAATGACTTTTAGAAATATCGGTGAACAATACAATCGATTGGCTTCAGCTAGGCCAGAATTTACCACAGAGCAATTGGCTGTTTTAGGTCAAGTTCGCGAATCCATAGGTCAGCCGTTCATCGGGCGCCTGGCAGCTCATATCCAGGAATTAGAAAGAAGAATATGGGCAATTTTGGAAGGAATTCAGCGGGACGGTGTTGTTTCCTTAATGGATGATGAAGGATTTCGTCAGGAAACTTTCGTCGCGAATCTTCAGCGGGCTTTAGAACATATGCTTGTTGCCAATCAAATAGACCCCCCATCAGAATTTTTTAGGTTCCAGCTTGCACCTGATCATAAGCCTACACTTGGGGAACTTTGCCCAGGCTATGAAATGGTCACATTTAGTCCAGAATTACTTTCCCTTAGAGGTGAAGCACTTTTAGGATTTGTCGCTGATTGGGATCCGGCAGAAGTTGCGGTTGAAAAACAGGGAACTCTCAGAACAGCTTTTGCGGCCGCGGGATATGATCCTGAAAGCGCCTTGGATTTGGCTTTGCAGAAGAAACGTGATGCGAAGGGTGATTTAAGATGCTTGTCATGCAAAGAAGATGTAGTAGATAGCATTTTGGAAGAATTGATGATGGAAGCGCTAAAACGCGGATTGTGTTCAGGAATGGATGATGTCAATTTGGGACAATGGAGAGACTATTTATTTCATTTAATAAAACGAAACCTGCGTCGTGGAAAAAATTCAGCCGCCCAACCTCTCGCGTCCCTGTTCATGCCGGTAGAGCCTTACCCCAGTGACGATGATCAGCGGGGTACTATTGCAATGGATTTTTCAGGTGGCGGTCGATTTAATGATTATTTGGCAGAAACGTTTCAAGTTTCTCCATTGGCCGTTAGACGACTAAACACAGTGGAAATTCTGATCAGGACTTTGAATCGAGTTTTGAGTGCTTTAAAATCCACGCAACAGATCAAAGCTTATCTCGGAATTAATTCGTAATTGTTATATGCCTACAGATCGTCCTCCATTGCCGCCAGATGCTGATGCAGGTGCTCTTGATGAACAGGGTGGTCAAGTAGTGGATATCAGAAGAAGAGTAGAAACAGCCGGTCGCTTGGTTATGCCCGTTCGGTTTGATATGGAACATATGCGCGGAGCTATGCGAGATTTTTTGGGGCCTTTGCATGCTGAACCGGAAGCTGTAGCCGATGTTGTAGAAGCGTACAGTCGGGTAGGAGGAGGACATAATCAATTTCTTAAGACTGCTAGAATGTATGCGGAACGCGATAGGAGAGATACAGCAATCATCCACAAAGCCTGCGAAACTCTGGGCCGCGATTTCGTTGTATTACTTTCAGAGCATTTCCGGGAACTGCAAGGAATCGTGTGGGGCATTCTCGCGCGTTTTCATGAGCAAGGCCCTGAAGCGGTTTTGACCCCGAAAGGTCTTCGTCAGGAAAGACTGGTTTGTGAATTAGTACGAGTATTTGAGGCAATCAAAGGAGCGAGTGATAAAAAGGAGCAATATTTATGCCGACTTTCTCCGGAATATGCTGACACCAGAGTCGATGATTATTTTGATGTTAAATCGTACATTATGAACCTTTTGAGCGCTTTAAAACACAGTAGACCAGATCCGGTAAGAACTGGGCATTGGGAAGGGCTCATAAACGATTTTTTAAATAGTAATAATGTTGATGGAAAATGGATTGATGCGATCCTGGCAATTCGGAATACTCCAGAATTTGTAAGGGATGAGCAGAAGCTGGAAACGGTAGCTAATCGCATCGTGGAAAGCCTCATTTCCTATCTCGTCAATCGACAGATTCGTAACGCAAAATCTACTAGGCCAGGAACGGAAGCATATGGAGTTGATGTAGCATTGGTTCGCTACAGGCTGCTCGAATACATCAGGTATGGCATTCATGAAAGACGTAATGATGTAGCACAAGCCTTGCAGGGATTAATGCCATACGAAACTGCGCGTCCAGAAGTTAGGTGGCTCGATAAGTTCAATGAAAAAGAACCGCTCAGG
>JAZDOH010000101.1:0-4267 GCA_043798815.1 Candidatus Peregrinibacteria bacterium
ACCACGAGGAGATCGATTAGCCCGATTTCATTTTTTTTGGCCTCCTTCATGTGTTCCGGATTGTCACGCAGTGCCAAAAGGGCTCCGTGGATTTTGGATGGAGAGTTTTCACTCGGCCATCCATCATTTCCGGGCTTCCCGTGGCCTTGCTCACGTCCAGCACATCAATACCGTTTTCACGGAGAAGTTTAGCTGTGCCGCCCGTAGACAAAATCTCCACGCCCTTGCTGTACAGCCGCTTGGCAAAGTGCACAATGCCGTCTTTGTTGGATACCGAAATGAGCGCTCTTTTAATCATGATGAGGCCAGTATATCATAGGCGTGTAAAAAATTTTCGCTGTGGGTGTAATTATTTACCTCCCCCTTTCTCCTATCACCTTTATATTGATACGGGTGGCTTTCTTTTCCTCTCTTTCCGTTCTGCTAATTAGGTCATATAAAATTTCCTGAACTGCGTTTACGTCTGGGAGACTTCTTGCACCTTTTTGTTGTAAAATAGCTTCAATACCCCATGTTGTACGGTCTACACAATGCTCAGGGCATGTTTTCTTTTCCGGTGGAAATAAGGTGACTGACCAGCCGGCATCTTCCAGCCGTGTTTTGATTGCTTCCAAAGATTCAGGTGAGTCAATTTCTATCCTTGGTTGGCGGCCTGAAGCCAGGATTGCCTGAAGCTGTACCACTCTTGCCCTGCTCGCCTCTCTAATAGGGTCTTCTGGCGCATGGGTTGCACTTGGCGCTGGTTCTGCTGGGGGTGTTGGAGATGGGGAAGAGTCGTCTGCTGCGGGTGCGGGTGAAGCAGGTGCTGGAGCTGGCGCAGGCGCAGGCTTAGGCGTAGGCTCAGGTTTAGGTGCAGGTGGTGCTGGTGATGGGCTTGGGGCTGGATCTGTGATTGTTCTATGGGCACGTGGAGCACATCTGGCACGAGCCGTTCTTGGGGCTTTCCCTGTAGCAATTGCAGGAAGAATAGGGCTGGTTAGTGGAGTGTCGCCCGGTTTTTGTTCTACCGTTACCATTCCTTCGTTATCAATTACTTTTTGCAAATTTTCCACCAGTAAGTCAGTGTTTCTTAGAGGTACCATTCCTATTTTTATCCGGATCGTCGTTATTCCTCCAGTGCGTTCTTCTGTTTGTCCAGGCACGGTGGTCAAATTATAAGGGTTCAACTGTGCTAGTCCAACATCTTCCAACGCCTGCCTTGTGGTTACAATTAATCTAACTTGAGCTCTTAACCCTGCATCTATCATCGCTTGTATACGTTCTACGGCTTCCTGGCCGCTTGTTGCCTGTAATGTTTCAAAACTTTGCGCCATTGGCTTTAATTAAGGTTGTTTATGTTAAATGTTTATTCCGCTTTTGTCAATGAAGCAAAATTCAATTTTGCTTTTTCTTCTACTCTCGCTATAATTCACCCGCACATCATGCAAGCAGTCGCATCTTGTGGGGCCATCGTCTAGTGGTTAGGACAACGGGTTTTCAGTCCGTTAACCGGAGTTCGATTCTCCGTGGCCCTACCAACAAAAAATATTTATTAAATTTCATTATTATGATGGAGGAAGCCACTTATAGCTCATCACCTTCTGACGCTCTTGCCGGGAATCGTTATCTCACCGCTGTTTACGGCTGGATGACGGGGGCGCTCTTGGTTTCGGCCGTGGTCGCGTGGTTCGCGGGTACGAGCGGCGCGTTTGTGCAGGCCATGAGTCAAAAGCCGGGTCTGTTTTTCGGTCTTGTCATTTTACAACTCGTCGCGGTGGTCGCTTTGGCGGGATGGGTTCAGCGGATGAACGTTGTCGTGGCGATGCTGGTGTTTTTGGGTTATTCCGCGCTCACGGGGCTTACGCTTTCCACCATTTTCCTGGTTTACACGGTTGCTTCCATCGCTCAGACGTTCGTGGTGGCGGCTGGCATGTTCGGAGCTATGAGTCTTTACGGTTATGTCACCAAACGCGATTTGAGCGGATGGGGGAGTTTTCTGTTTATGTCACTCATTGGCCTCATCATCGCGTCACTCGTAAATTTATTCGTGCAAACCCACTTTCTCACTTGGGTTACCACGTATGCCGGTATCATCATCTTCGCCGGATTGGCGGCTTATGACACGTGGCGGCTTAAAATGATGGGGGCGTACGGGGCGCAGGGTCATCAAATGGCCATTCATGGGGCGCTGAGCTTGTATCTCGATTTTATCAACCTATTCCTGCACCTGTTACGCGTCATGGGAAATCGCCGGTAAATGAAAAAAATTCTCATTCTTTCGTTTTGTTTAATCCTCACGGCCTGTACGCCCAACGAGGCGGCGTTTAAAAGCAGAGTGCCCGTGAGTCAGCCTTCTGTGCCCGTTACAGCAGATGCTTTGCCGGAATCCGTTAATCTCTCCGTACCGTTTTACCCGCAAGCGCCGGACGCGGACTGGAGTTTGCCGTGGCAGGAGGCCTGCGAAGAGGCGAGCGTAGTTTTGGCGTATTACGGCGCCACAGGCCAATCGATTACACGTGACGAGTTTCGTGAGGAACTTTTAAAAATCATCGATTGGGAAATGAAAAATTTGGGGCATTACGAGCACACCAATGCCGTCGAGACCGCCCGGATTTTAAAAGATTATTATGGTTATACGAATTTTGAGATTCTGGAAAACCCGTCCATTGATGACCTTAAGGATCGCTTGGCTCAGGGGCGTCTCATCATTGCCCCATTTGCCGGCCGCGAACTCGGCAACCCCTTTTACTCAGGCATCGGGCCGCTGTATCACATGATGGTGATTCGCGGGTACGACGACGAACATTTTATTACCAATGACGTGGGCACCAAGCGCGGTGCAAACTTTGTTTACCCCTACAAACGACTCTTGAACGCCATGCACGAATGGCATGATGAGGATATTGATTTGGGAGCGAAGAATGTGATAGTACTGCAAGGGACTTGATTTTAAGTGGAAGGATGTTATAATCTTCTACTAAAAAAACTATGTCACCCTCCACCCCTCCTCGTCCGGCAATTTCTCAAGACCCCATCTTTGTTACTTTTAAAGAAAACCCTCGATTAATGATTGAGTTGGCTATTCTTGAAACAAAATATAGACATACCTTAAAGATTTCTGCAGGTAGCACCGGGAAAGATATTTGGAGAATAGATATAGTAATGGGATTGCGCAGTTGGTTAGAGGAAACTCTTCGTGGGAAACTGCCTCAATTAACAATAATTGGAGATGCCCCCGCTGATGTTGCTTTATTAGAAGAAGCCGAAGCTGAAGCAACAAGTGGATCGAACGAAGAATCCTGGGACGTTCCCTTGGATTTAGATGAGCCTGGAAAATAATTATTTCTCGTTTTTGGCGGCTTTTTGGAATACCGACGGGAATGCCAAAGCTAAAATTCCGATGTGTACCATCAACCCTCCCGCGAAGCTCAATGGAATTGCATACACGCCGATGATGGGCGCGAGGATTTTTGCCATTACAATCGTTCCTAAAATCATCACGGCGTGTACCAGGGCGGGAATCATCGTATTGCGCAGGGCGTAATAAGTCCGGTGATACGCGTGCATCAAACTTTCGAGGGGGACGGACAGACAGTACACGGCGAGCACTTTGGCTAAAAGCGAAGCCTGGTTTTCATCGAATGCTCCGCCACCCAGCAAAAGGGAGATGATGGGTTTTCCTAAAAGTGCCAAGACGATGGCGGCTAAGGTCGTGTAAAACATACAACGGGCATGACCCTGACGAAAATCAATCCTAAATTTCTCAAAATTCCCTTTGGCCGCGTCGTGGGAAAGGCCGGGATACATGGCTAGCGCGATGGCGACTCCGATCAGGCTCACGGGAATGCTCTGGAAATTGCGCGCGTAGTTGTAAACCGACACACTCCCTTCGGGAAGTTGGGAGGCGATTCGGGTAAAACTGGCCATCAAAAACGCCCACATGCCGTATTGCACGATTTTGGGGGCGGTGAGTTTGAGCGTCTCTTTCACTTCCGGGCTCAACGTGAAGTCCAGGGCGTGGCGGAAACCGATTTTTGGTCGTCGGACATTGATGAAGCGGAGGCTTACATGCATCAGCGCGCCAAGCAGTGGGCCGGCCACGAGGCCAAGAGGTCCAAACCGCGGCGCCAGCACGGCTGCTCCGATCACAATTCCCAGATTGTAAAAGGCGGGGGAAAGGCCGTACCACAAAAATTCTTTGAACGAGAGCATCATTTTTCCGTACAGGTTGCTCAGCCCAAAAAGTACCGGAGAAATCAAAAGGATTCGCGTGAAGAGGATGTATTGA
>JAZDOH010000009.1:0-9302 GCA_043798815.1 Candidatus Peregrinibacteria bacterium
ATGAATCAGGTTTCCGAAAAACTCAATGCCATCAACGCCAAACCGGTGGACTTCCGGGTAGTCAAAGAAAAGCTGGGCATTCCCGATTCCCATCTGTCGCCGCAAAAAACAATGGTCGACAAAATCAACTGGATGCGGGAAAAGCTCATGAGTTATTCCGATGACGTTAAAAAAGAAGCGGATCAAATGCGCGATATCCACGATCTTACGGCGCTCGCCACCACTCCTCCAAAATCCATTTTCCCATACGAGTTGGCCAGTCAATCGCAGAAACCCATCACTCAAGGGCAAACCATCACCAGCGCGGTGGCTCCGGCGTCTCATAACTCCCAACTCTTCGCTCAAAATACACCTCAACGGCTTGCGGCGGATTTGCAAACGGGCGCTCAGGAAGCGGTTCAAGCTTTCGAGCACACGCCTCCATTGCCTCAAGGCTCCTGCCGCGGCACATGTCTGATCGACTTTGCCACCAATCAAAGAATTCAAATCCCATCGCTTGAAAATCCCGATACCGCCGCCAGTTTATTCGTCACGGCCGGTCGTCAGTCACAGGTGGTGTACAGCGATGGCAGTGGACTTTATCTCAAGCATAATTTAACCGTTCCTCCGTCCTCAGAAACCAATCACGCGCCGCGCGTGAGCAATCGCGTATTCAGCCTCGATGACTTTTTGAACGGTCAGCCGATCATGGAAGCGGTGAATTTATTCCAATCAAGTCTCGTGGTCAACAATGTCGGCAAATTCGAGTGGCTCGACTCCACCAACCCAAGCCTTTACGGTTACGGGATTGAAATGGAACGCTCCATCCTCGGTTTTGACGCAGAGGAAGATCGAAGCGGATTGCCGGATGTCCGCATCGTCCTGCTGCCCCAAACCGATGAAGGGAACGCGCCGGAAGTATTGGTCGACGGTCAGCGCGTCGGATTCGGAACGCTCGTCACTTCCCGCCCCGATTCAACGTCCGGATTGCAGGTATTCGGATTAAAATCTCAAAATGTCGTTGCGGGCGCTCGTAAAGTTCGTTTTCCCACACTGGGCGGCGCCACCATTACCCTCAACCCCAATCTCGCCGTCTACTTCGACCAATACAGCGAACCGAGCTACTCCCTTGAAATGGAAAACGGGTACTACCATCTCCGTTCCCTCTGGTTCGATCGTTTGGGCCGCGCCTCCACCCTCAGCCAGTCCGAACTCATCGCGCCGCAAATGTACGTGGACGCAGCCGCTCCTGTGGATGTGCTGGGCGATCGCGAATTCATGGTTCCGCTCTTTAAACCACTCACCATCCAATCCAGTGAAATTCTCACCGACTTTAGCGGCGCGCTTCAATTCGGCTGGGATGTGAATCGCGATGGCATTCCCGAAGCGGTGGCGAAAGAATGGAATTTGCCGGCGCAACCCGAACCAAAAACATTTGAAGTGGATTTGATCGCGAGCCAAAATTTAAGTGATCCTCATTTTGAACGCATCCTCAAAACCTTCAAGGTCACTGTTTACACGCCGCCCATCACACTGGAAGAAACATCCCTCAAAAAAGATCACGTGGCTCAGGGCACGCTCACCCCCAAAGATCCCGCGCATGATTTGCTGGATATTCCCTTCAGCCTGTTCCGCAAACGCTGGGGCGCCTGGAAGAATCTCGGGTTGCTCAAACAAAAAGCGGGTCATCCCACCACTCCGCCACTCGGCGATCGGGGAAATTTGAAAGAAAGTTATTTCACGCAGGATTCCACGGGTCGTTACTCCATTACCGACTTAACGGTTGGACCGCCCAGCCCGGTAATTGTAAAAGACAGCGAATCTAACGTGGCGGCACGCGTGCTAATGGCTACCGGCCAAATCCAATTACTCAACAATGCCTATAAACTCCAGGCGATCCCAGCTTCCCAAACCCTCCCCACTCGTATCGCCATTGTGGATCCCGCCCAGAACGCCGTGCTCAGCAATGTGTTTTACGTGGCGGATGAAAACACCGATGTCACGATTAAAAATGAACCTCTGAATCAAAACAACGTGGAACCCATCGGCGTCACCGTGGGCGACGCGAATCCACGCGACGACCTCATCGCCCGCAACATCCCGGGATTCGCGCCCAGTTATCCGGGCGGTGTCGCCATCTTCAATCAAACTCCCGCGCAAGTGAATGTTGCCCTCGTGAACACCGACGGCGCCATCCGCCTGATGCAGGAAGGCTACCAACTCAAACTCAAAAATGAAGGCGCTTACACCGAACGCCCCATTTTCCAGATCGTGAACGAAAACAGTGATCCGGTTTTTGATATTTTCATTCAGGCCGACTTCACTTACCCCCAAATCCACCAGGAAGAAACGTGGGGTGATCTGCTTCCCACCCTCGGTAAATTCTTCAATCCGTTCGTGGCGCGCGCAGCAGAATCTCCAACCCCCTCATCCCCCTTCCCCGATCTCTCTCCAGCCCACCCCCAATTCCAGGAAATCATGGATCTTTACAACCGTCGTGTGCTCGAGGGTTACGCGGATGGCACCTTTAAACCCGATGCCAAAATCACCCGCGCGGAATTTGTGAAGATCGCGTTGGGCGTTACCAATTGTTTCGATTGTTCAACGCCGTCCGAAACCATCATCCAAAAATTCATGGGCCTCATTCCCTTTCCGGATGTCACCTTGCCCGCCTGGTATTACTACTGCGTTGCCATCGCCAAATCTCTCGGCATGGTCACGGGTTACGGCGACGGCCAATTCCGTCCCAGCCGCAACATCAGCCGCGCCGAAGCTGCCGCCATTCTAATCCGTCAGGCCGGCATCGAAATTCAAAAGGCGCCCGATGATTTTTTCCTCGATGTTCCAAACTACGCCTGGTACAGGGATTACGTGTACAAAGCGGTGGAAATCGGATTGGTCAAAAACAATCATGGTTTTGTGTTCCCCGACCAGGAAATCACGCGCGGCGAATTCGCGTTCATGTCCAAAGGACTTCTGAACGTCCGGGAATGCACCAATGTTGATACCGATAAAGATGGCCTGCCCGATAGCTTTGAGGCGCCCAACAACCTCAACCCCTTCGCTCCCGGCGACCAAACCTCCGACGCGGATGGAGATGGCCTGACGGCCGCGCAAGAATTTGCTCTCGGCACCGATCCCAACAACCCCGACACCGATGGCGACGGCATCCCCGATGGAGAAGATCCAACGCCAGGCAGAATGCCGCCCACCGCTATTTCCGGCGCGTTGCCCACTGGCGCCCAAGCCAGACTCACCGACGAAGGCCAGGTTTGCCCCTGTGGCAACAATCCCAATCAAAACGACACCGATGCTGATGGCTTCATCGACGCCTGTGACAGCGACGTGGACGCGGATGCGACGGACAATGCCTTGTGCTTGTTCGACGCGAGTGGGCTCCTGAACCAGCAACTCGTGTCCGAAAGCACAGACAACTGCATTTTCATCCCGAATCCGGATCAGGCCGATGGCGACGGAAACCATGTGGGTGATGTCTGTGAGCTCGTAGATCTTTGCCCCACCATTCCGGAAGATCTGGATGGAGTGGATGACGCCGATGGTTGTCCGGAAGTGATCGACAACACTCCGCAAAACTCTCCCGGAGTTTATGTGAACCGCGGCCCGCTCTGCCACTTCCTCGATTACGAAGCCGACCTGATGCCCGGCGACACGATCATGACGGCAATCACCGACACGGCAACACACTCCACTCTTTTTGAAAAAAGTAATGAAGTGAATTATGAATAAAAAAATCTTCATCCCCCTCATCGGAATCACCCTGGCGCTCGTGGGAGCTGCTTACCTTGGAACCGCGCGTTCCGAAGAAGGCCTGCCCTACAATCTCGATAGCCCCAAATCCGATCCACCGTTGTGTCATCAGGCATTTTTGAATGAAATGGCACTCATGCGCGGGGCGTGGGAAAACCATATCAATCAACTCACGTCACAGGAAAAGCCAGCGAGCGAAATGGTGGATGAGGCATTCCAAGCCACGCGCACGTACCGTTGCTGGCTGGAATATCTCTGCCGTACCGTGCAATACAGTGGCATGGGCAGCGCAGAAGAAACGGCCGCTGGAGTTTTAGAAGGGCATGTGGGTCGCATCCCCGGTTGTGCCGCCCCGGAAGACATCGTCATCCCAAACACCCAACTCAAATTCATCGATCAATGCCATGTAAAGGACGGGGGAAGTATGACGGTAGAAGAAGTCCAGCTGAACAACACCAACGCCTGCATGCGCTATGTGGAACTCAATTTTGGAACTCCCGAATCCGATACCCCCTCGGCGGCAATGCTCAAAAATTTACAAAACCAATCCACCGTTTACATCGCGCTGGAAAAGAAGCTCAAGGGCGTCAATTCCAGCCAACGGGCTCGCGCGCTAGAAACCAAGCTCTTTGAAATCGTCAACAAAATGAGCGGCATGGAAGCTCAAGCCCAATACCTCAAAAATTTTCTCAACCAACTTAAATCTTTACTCCCCTGCTATGTCGGCCAATGTGACTAAAAAAATCATCATCGGACTGATCGTATTGGCGCTCGTGGGAGGGCCGGCAATCCCGTTTGCCAAAAACGACGAAACTCCGACGCCCATTCCTTCCATTGTCCAAACGTGTCAGGATCAATTTCCAAGATTCAAAGAAGAGAATCCGTTCGATAAATTCAACGAAGACGCCGTTGATACCACCGAAAAATTTAAGCGGATTTTCATGGATGCTCAGGATTATTACCACGGGTATATCAGTTGTATTTTCGATGCCGCCACTCAGGAAATCATCGGGAATGATGGGGCGAGCAATGATTCCGGCAGAGCCTGTTTGGATGCCAACAAACTCAAAGACGCCGCTGATAAAACCAGCAGCGCCGCGCTGCTGCCTTACACGCTCCAGGCCTACACCACTTATTCCCACTATCTCGAATCACTCCAATCCACCTACCGTTCCGATATTTTCTTATCGAGCGTCACTGATGGCGCAATCATCGCGCGTCGCGCGGAATTAGCAGTGGTCAATGAGTCTGAAAACGCGCTCACGGCTCTTTCTGTCACCTTTTCCCAACTCTCAGAACTGCGCCAGGCATTCGTTTTGCACGTGCAGTTCCAATGCATGCTCAAAAACCTGGAAGAATATCGCACCTTCCTCGGGAAACTCCGCACCATCGTACTCCTTTTGCCCGCGCGCATCATTGATGCCAGCCAAACACGCTAATGAAAAAAACAACCCTGCTCATCATTGGGTTTTCCACTCTCCTGCTCATGGCTCCTGCTGTGCGCGCGCAGGGAACGGCTGAAGATTCCTACTTTTGCCCCACCATTCCTATTGTCGAAGCCGAACTTCCAATCCCCGAATGGAGTATTTACAGGCGGGCCTATTGTTCGGGCGTAGAAAATGATGACAGCGCGATCTACGAACGTGTGGCGGCCCAGTTGGGCTTAACAGACGAAAGCATCGTGGAAAAAATCATGAATTTGGAACCGCTAAAACCCGATGACCTCCCGAACCGCCTGCGAAACCAATACAATTTTTCAGAATTCGTGGATGATCGCAAGGCCGCCGCGCTCACGCGTGAAGTGCTGACCGCTTATGAAAAAGAAAAAGTGATTTACCGGATGCAAAAAAGCTTTAAACAGGAGTTTGAAGCGAGCGAACAATGGTACAACGCGTCACTTGAGGATTCCCCCTTCGATCTCGTCGTCGATTTGAACCTCATCGACGTGTTGTTGTTTGGCAGCCAAGCGCAATGGAACAACGACGTCTATCGTTTTCCGGATGATGAGGAAGGGGATGAGTCATCTTCTTCCGAAGAGGATCAGAATGGCGGTGAAGGATCGGAGGAGGAAGCTGACGCGCCCACACCCCCATCCGAAGAACCGGTCACCGGCGCCACAGGCGGAACCTCTCCGGCTCCCGAAGCCGATTGTGTTCCAGCCGATTCTCCAGAAGCAACCCCTATCAGTCCCGGTGAAATATCCCCACTTTGCGGCAACAACGTTCGTGATGTTGGCGAGGAATGCGATGATGGGAACAGTCAGGCAGGGGACGGATGTGGAAAGAATTGCAAATTGGAATCCATTGGCTCGCTGATGTGCCGTGATTCCGAAGCCATCACCTTCCACGACTTCCAGCCCGGTAGTGGTTCTCAGGGCGGTGGAGGCAGTTCGTCCAGCGGTGGCGACTCTAGCGCTCCTCCCGCCTGTCCACCCGGCAGTCGTCCGCGCCAAAGCGTTGGTCTCGGTGGCCCCGTTCCGCTCGCCGATCTTGTGCTCCCACCTCAAAATCCCAGGTACCCCGAGCCACTGATTCCCGGCGTGCTCAGCAACTTGCCTCCTGCTGAGGCGCCAGCATGTCCGCCGGGGACTTCGGAATATCAGGTGGAAAACAGCTCAGGAACCGGGCAGGCCAGCGCAGGCAGTGCGGGGAGAGTCGGTTTTAATATCAACGCCGGACCTTTGGGGAGTGTCCAATTCTCAAGTCGTTGTCTCCCCATGGAGTTTTGCGCCGACTTTGATGCGGCACGAGACTTTTTGGTTCCCGGTTGGCGCGAGGATGAAGATCTGTTCAAAATCGCCACTTCCATCGAAGCGATTTTCTGCGTGAACCTAACCCAGGCCAACCGTCCCGAATCCCCTTACTCATTGAACGAGAGTTGCGTCAATTGCCACCTCCGCGCCATGGTGGATGAACTGGATAAATTACTCCAATACACCATCACCCCTCTGGAAAATCCGCGAAATGGGTTTGGAATCAGCAATCGTTGGGGCCCCCAAATCGCGTTTGATCTCAATACCGTAATCAAAGCCAACCCCAAAGTTTCAAAGCTCGCCAAAGCTCTCGACGAATTAAAACAGGCGCGAGAAAAAGAAAAAGAGCTGAGGAAAGAACGCAATCATAATTTGGATGAAAATGGCAGCATAAATAAGCCGGACGTTGAACAAAATGGGGACCCGGGGCTTTTCCTCAGCGACTTTACCACTTTCAACGAGGAACAAGACAAGGCTTATTTGGGAGAACTCAGTGCTTACCGCATCAATTCAGACGCCACCAAACAAAGCCAATTCTCGGGCCGAATCACCCCACTCCTCAACCAATTGATTTCCAGTTTCCAAAACATCCAAAGCGCGTACATGGAACTCACCAACACCCTTAAATTCAGCGAATTGCAACAATGCAGATAAAACGCTTCGCCATCACCGGATTGCTCGTCGCCAGCTTCCTCGTCACAGGAGCGCCCGTCGTGCAGGCAATTTACTCGCCGGAAGTTTCTAATCTGATTGCCCCCATTCGCGATCATATCTTCAGTGCTCGCCAGCTCAACGGAACGGGTGGCATTGGAAATGGAGTCCAAAAAATCTTCGATGATGACACCATTGCCAAGCTCGAAGAAGCGGATGACAAAGCCCGCGCGGAAAACCAAGTCACCGGCCTTCCGGGGCAATTCCACCAATTCCGTCAGCAGTACAAATCCGACATCGTCAAAGATCAGTTCGCAAGTTTTGCGGAAGATTTCGCGCTCATGTTCAACTGGCTGCCGTCGCAAAAATATTACGATGCCAACGGCTTAACGATAGAAACAACCAGTCAGCTCATCAGCTCTTGCTTGAGGAACGATATTTTAACCCTTAAAAACCTGCGCGACCAGCTCCTGCGTGCCGCGCTCCAATCCACCCTAAAACTCAATCGGAATCCCGCGACCATCCTGATGAACGACTACAAAGAAGTTCGCGCCATGATCACCCTGCTCAAACGCTATTACAGCAATCCGCAATTCCGCGAAGAAACGCCCAATCTCTTTTTCCCGGAAGGTCAAACGGATTATTATTTGGGGGACTGCCCGGAAGGCGGTTTTTGGGGTGAATACGAACGGGCTTTTGAGGATTTAAAACGCAGTTGGGGCGTGTTTGCGACCTTAGCCTTCGGTGGTGGATTGGGTCAAAGCACGGCGAGTGGCCAATGGGGCAGTATCAAAGACATGGCTCAGGCTCGCGCCCGCGTTCGCGCCACCGAATACATCCGTTCCAATCAAATCAGTCTTACCATCGGCGGACCCCAAGGCGGCAGCCCCACCAGCATTGGCGCCCTCATTCGCACAGAAGGTCTTGGCGGTGTGGCAAACCTGTTCAAAACAGAATGGCAAATTGCCAAAGCCATTATCGGCCCCATCACTCCATTGTTTGACGGCACCTTAACCCTCATTGGCTCGAATCCCTGTGTGTTTTACATGAGCGAACAAAAAACATGGCGCGCCTGCACCGATCCGGAACTGGAAGAATTAAAGGTTGGAAATTGTGATCGCTGTCGCAACCGCTTTACCCAACGAACCCCTTTGGATATCGCCCAAGACTTGCAAGCCCGCATGGAAGAAAAAGACCGGGATCTTGTGAGCGCTGAAACCGCCATCAAGTTCAATTTGAGCTTCAATGTTTTAGCCGATGCCAACACGACCGAACTCGATAGTAAACTCACCGAATTAAACGCAATCATCCAAAGCGCATCAGAAGCGTTTGGTGAAGAGGCTGGTAAAGGGCTGCCCACCTTGTGCAACGAACTTCGCGCCATTTTAGTCAAACACTGCCCTAACAAAAACGTGAGCATTCCTGCCTGCCGATAACGCGCATACCAAAAACCCCCCAATCTTCTAATGATTCATGAGAGGTTTAAGGCGTTTTTTGTTTTGATTTTCCACTCCTGCCTTGCCCGACTTGGCGGACTGAGGCGGAACAGTGGATAAAACAGTAAGCTACCGATTGGTCGCTTGATCCATAAAGTTTTGGATCGACGATTCCGTCACCCGATACACACGTCCTAACCTCGCGGCTCGCAACAATCCCATCTTGATATATTTTAGGACAGTGAGCGGGTGAATCTGTAGCAGGGTGGCAACTTGTTCGGTGGTGTAAATTTTTTCAACCAAAGCGAGCAAATTTTTGTTTTAATTCTATTTAATTTTATTAAGTTTTGTTTAATCTAACTTGGTTTAATTTATTTTTATTAAGTTAGCTTAAGACCACTTAACTTTTATTTATTTTAGTTAAATTCTTTTTATTTTTGTTAGCTTTTATTTAATTTATTTAAATCTACTTAACTTTGTCTAAACTAGGGCTAATCTACATGAACTAGGCTAAATTTGTCAAAGTCTATTATATTTAATTATGTTTTGTTATGTCTAATTATATGGTGAAATAAACTTTGAATTTATCCAAAAAACTTCCTATTTTTCACTACACCTCCATGCTTGATTTATTTTATTCTTTCCATTCCCATTCATTCAGTAAGTCCAAATCCAAATTAAGCCATTCATCTCGCGCAGGCAAATCCTCAAGTTCA
>JAZDOH010000017.1:0-26688 GCA_043798815.1 Candidatus Peregrinibacteria bacterium
CCGGAACGATTTTACCGTTGATAGAGATGATCATGCTGTGGAGTAATTTTTATTATACTCTGTCAGATATTTCCCCACAATTGCTCAAATAAAATCTTTTGGGTTTCCGCTAAAGATTTATTCCAGATTTCAATGGCAGATTGGTCTTTCTCACCATATGAGATCATATAAATTTTTTCCGGGCAAATGATGGTGTCTGATTCAAAATTAACTGTTTTCGGTAAAATCTTAATTTGATGATTTTTGGATTGAAATAGGTTTTGGTATTCTTCAGCATCAGAGCCGGCTACCAGCAATTCTTTGACTTTGAGTTTTTCGGATCGAATAGTTTCCGGAATCTTAAAATGATATTCCGGCATCATCCGCTTAACGCGCTGAGGATTAAAAACGGCGCAAAAGGTTTTTTCGCGCAACATGGATTCATACATTTTCATGATCGCCTGTTTGCCCTCGAAAAATTTAACGCGTGGCGTGATGGAAAGTTTGTTTTCAAGCGCTTCTAGCTCTGGCAGCGATTCCTGAAGTATGCTGAGTGTTTGTTCGATCTCCCGTTCACGTGACTTTAGCACGCCAGCGATTTCTTTAGCCGGAATGGCTTTAAAATATTTAATCCCTGCGCGTTCAAATTCCTCAACCAGCTGGGCATGCTTGAGGCTATCGAGAATTAGGTACATCGTTGGTCGCGGCACTCCAACATGTTTGGCGATCACGCTGACCGGTTGCGCGCCGAGTTCGAGGAGCTTAAGAAAGGTTTCTGTTTCCTTCTCGTTTAGCCCTAATTTTGTAAATAGCGACTTCATTTGATGTTGTCATAAAATACCGACAAGCCCATTTTAGCTTACCGCAAAGCCAAAAGCAACCTTTTGTATTTCTATGTTGTGGATTATTGACAATCTAATTTAAACAGTTTATAATTATTTTCCATTAATTTTTAATTTATTTTTTATGGCTAAAGCAGAATTAAAATATTTTCTTCCTAGGCTCGGGCGACAACATATCGGGCTAGCCTCAAATGAGGAAACTACGCAAGTTTATTTAGATCCCAGTGATGCGAACGTGCAAGATTTTGTTCTCGGGTTTTATGGTGAGGGCTCTTTGGAAAGTGAAATGATTGAAGAGCCTGGAGCAGAAGTTTTTGTTGAGTATGGCCGAGAGGGGTATGTCATCAAAGTGCGGTCTGGAGCAGAAGAATACTCATCAAAAACAAGTAGAGCGCTATTTGAACATGCTCAAAAATTGACAACTTTAGAAAGAGACAGGCGAGCCACTACCGATTCTATACGCAGCGGCTCGCACAATTTCCTGATACAGTTGGTATTGAATACTTACCGAGACAAACTAGAAGGCTTACTGACATTAGAAGTCCAATTCAATAATGAAGAAATTGTCAGAGAGTCTGTAACGGAACGTATGCAAGAACGGTTTCCCGGTGCTGTAGAGGTTACCGGAGTCGAAGCATTTTCTGATCCAAATTTGGCACAAGCGAGAGACCGAAGCGCCTTGGCTCAACAAATTTTAATGAGTGAAGCTGTTGCTCTAGAGAAGCGTCAGGCAATTGCACATATTTTACAGCAGAATATATGATTGATATTTATTCAACTGATGTAGGCGGGTTTGATGTCCAACAACCGGAACAATGGTCAGCTTTGGTGCAAGCCGTGGAGGAAATTCGTAAAACTATATCAGTGGCAGGGGAATTTTCAGTAACCAAAGCTCTATTTGCCGGACTTGAAAATTACGGTCTAGATAGTATGATCCGAGGGTTGGAAACGGCAGAAAATGCTAAAAGCCTCGATGATTTAAATCGTGCAGACGATAGATTGTGTGATGGACTGCGTGATTTACAGAAAATATTTGAAGATCATATCGAGGATGTAGACCTTAAAACATTATTTCACGATGTTTTTAGAGATCCTCACCAGCCTGCTTTTTACTGGGACAAGGCAAAAGAAATAATTCAAAATGGTGGCAATTTCGATGGAAGGGTGTATTTATATTATTTGCGAAAAGGGATAATGGGTTATAAAAAATTTATTGTTTATGTTATAAGGCTTTTAGTGGAATTTTTAAGGGCTGATAGCGAAGCTTTAAGCCTTGAGGCGGCAAAATTAACTTTAACTGCAAGCGCTAGAGCACAAGCTTTAGCTTTGCTGAAGATTTAATTTTCCAGAATGTTTGGGCCATAGAAATGCGCAATTGGTAGTATCGAATTCCATAAAGTAAGGAGCGGCAGAACTATTGTTATCAGGCAAATAAAATGATATAATGATCTGATAACTTTTTACTTTATGGGACGAGTGAATGCGGCAGCTTTAGCAGAAATAAATCGTTTTGACAGGGAGGGGGGGCAGACCCTTCGTTGCCAATGCGCCCTGGAGGACCATCTGTGGAAGCTGCCAGAGCAGCGCTCCAGAGTATTGATGGGAAACGGGCCTATGCTGTGTTTTGTGAATTTTTAGGTATACCTGAAGGGGCTACTTCTTATCCTTACACAAGAAAAGAAATTACGTTAGCAAATGGCATTTGCGTTGCAATATCAAATGGTGGATTTCGTGGCGCAATCGCAGTTAAGGTACAGCAAAAACTGTCGCCAAACCTCCGTGGCAATACCAGACGTCATGCGGAAGATGAGTGGAGTATAGATCATGATGGGCAGATTAAACTAGAACAATCTTCTGATTACAGCGATGGCAGTCGTTGGGATAGCAATTACGTTGTGATGGGTCTAACAAAACTATTAAAAGCGGTGTCGGATTTACCACCTGAAACTTCTGAGCAGATTGTGGAAGGACGGCGCGAAGCTACTCGACAAGTTCTTCGGAGTGCTTTTCAGTAAATTTTCTTAAGTTTTTAACTTAGAGAAGTACTAAAAACTTTTCCGCTTTCAGCATACATTCCGCGTATTCTTTTTCTGGGTCAGAGTCATAAACGATGCCGCCGCCGGCCCAGTATTCGATGTACCCGTGGTGGACAAGGGCGGTGCGGATGGCAATATTAAAATTCATCGTATCGCCCGACACATAACCGATGGAGCCGGTGAAAATGTTGCGAGGAAGGCCTTCGAGTTTTTCAATGTATTCCATTGCACGGAGTTTGGGGCAGCCGGTAATGGAACCGCCGGGGAAGAGGGCTTTAAAGACGTCTGGAGTACGGACGTCGGTGCGAAGTTTTCCGCGAATTTCGGAGTATGTGTGCCACAAGTTTGGGAGCTCCATGATGGCGCGTTCTTTGGTAACGCGGACGGTGCCGAACTCGCAAATTCGACCAAGATCATTTCGTTCAAGATCTGTAATCATATCGAGCTCTGCGCGTTCTTTTGGGCTGGCGAGGAGGTTTTTAAGTGCTTGTGGTCCATCTGATTTTGAAACGGTGCCTTTGATGGGTTGTGTAGTGATGGTTCGACCATTTACTCGGAAAAGCTGTTCCGGAGAAAGGCTGAGAATTTGGAAATCACCGCAATTCAAATACGCCGCATAAGGTGCCGGATTGTGAGCGATTAGTTTTTGGAAGAGGGTGTACGCGTTGCCCTTGAATTTTTTGCGAAATCGGATGGCGTAGTTGATTTGGTAAACCTCACCTGCCACTAAAAGCTCTTTGATTTGATGGATTTTTTTGATGTATTGGGCTTTGGTGACGCTTTGTTCGAGTTTACCGGAGGTAGAGTAACCATTTGTCATCCCGAGTGAGTGAAACGAGTCGAGGGATCTAGATCCCTCGACGTTGCTCGGGATGACATGGAGCGATGGGTACTCATAAAACAATTGATCCGGAATCTCGTTTTTGAGAGTTGGATTTGGGTAAGCCAAATAACCAACTAGTGGATTTTTTGGTACAAATTGTACATTTTGTACAACTTTTAGAGGGTTCGCTCCAAAAATGGTCTGCCCGGTTTGATCGTCGTGGAGGATGCAGGCGCCTTCTTGGGTGGGATCGAATATCAAAATTTCAGGAAGTTACGAATAATTTTCTTCCCTTCCGGCGTTCCAAGGCTTTCAGGATGAAATTGGACGCCAAAAATTGGATAATGTTTATGTTGGATCCCCATAATCTCAAATTTATCAGTATACGCAGTTACGTCGACTTTTGAGTTTTGGAGATAAAATGATGTGTCGATAACCAGTGAATGATATCGCATCGCCTCAAAAGGATTTGTAAGACTGCAAAAAATGCCATGGCAATCATGCCAAATTAAACTTCGTTTGCCGTGCATGATGCGGGGTGCGCGGACAATTTTTCCTCCGAAAAACTTTCCCAGCGCCTGGTGACCAAGGCATACGCCGAGAATTGGAGTTGCTTTGTAAAAAGTTTTGATGACGTCAAACATCACGCCAACATCGCGCTTGTGTTCCACAGTGCCCGGCCCAGGGGAAAGGACGATGTGAGTCGGCTTCATGCGACGAATTTGCGCAACGGTGATCTGATCATTTTTAAACACTTCCGGATGACCACCGAGTTCGCCAAAATACTGACTGAGGATGTAGGTGAATGAATCGTAGTTGTCGATAATCAGAGTTTTCATTGCGCGATCCTCAAGAACAAATCGAGCGCGGGAGCTTTGTTGGTGATAGAGCCGGAAGATATGGCGTGCACTCCGGGAAGCGCGTAACGACGGATGTTATGTTCATTGATCCCGCCGGACACCTCGATCATCGCGTGAGTGGGCTTGAGTAGTTTTATGGCGTGACGAACCTGCGTTGGTGTGAGGTTGTCGAGCAAAACCACCACCTGCCCCGCCGGGCTAAAACAACCTTGGCACTTGTGATAAGCGGTGACAAATGTTTTGATGTCATCGAAATTGTCCAATTCCATTTCCACAAATCGTACTTTTTTCGCTTTTTTCATCACTCGTTTCCATGGTTTTTCGAAATAAGGTTCCAGGAGCAAGTGATTGTCTTTCACCATCACCGCGTCACTGAGGTTGAAACGATGCGAGAGGGCTCCCCCCACCGTGGCCGCGCGTTTGTCGAGGAGACCCCAAAACGTTTTTCTCGTCGCGAGGAGCTTGATGCGGCGTGGTAATTTGGACGCGAGCCGATGAGCGGCCGTAGCCACTCCGCTCATCCGCTGGAGGAGATTGAGGAGCGTGCGCTCAACACCCAAAATCCGATCCGCCCGCCCGCGCAAAGTTAAAAGCACTTCGCCCGGTTTAAAAACCACTCTCTCTGACTTGTGACGAAGAATTTTTACATCTACTTTTCCAAGCAGCCATTTTGCCTCCATGAGCCCCGCAAAAATCCCGCGATCATTTGCGATCACCTCAGCCCGGATGACCTGCTTGGGTTTCGACACAAAATACTCCGTCGTGCGGTCTCCATCCGCAAGGTCACTCAAATACGCCTCCCACACATACTGTTTAACGGCCTTGAGGTAAGAGGAAGCTTTTAGATGAAACTTGGCAGGAATTTTAAGAAGAGACATGATTCGCTCGAGTGAAACTAATTCCAGTTAACCATGCCTTTAGAGTGAAAAGCAAATTGATTAGCCTCCAAGTCCAAGCACTGCAGCGTCATATATCCTTTGCGCGTGTGAACCTGGAGCCTGAAAATCTTTTTCTTCGATACCAAGCGCCCTAGCTATAACGTTTCTTAAGGTACCAACAGTAAAAGGAGCTTTTAGACTATGTATGCGCTCTGGCTGAGAAGCCGCCCCTTCCTGAGCTAATCTTCGTAACTGCTCCTCATCATCTGTTTCTCCCATAAGAACAACTGTTGGGATTGCGGTCATCCCTTCTTTGGTAGAAGCAGCCAAGTTAACAACATTAGCTAAATTTTCCTGACCATCAGCGCCTGGCGTTGCAGGGATATCATCTGCTAAAAGTACTAATAACAACCTAATTTCTCCCCGCTTCTCGCGTAACATTCTTACTAATCCACTAGGTGCGCCACCTATTTCAAAATCATGCTCAGAAATACCCAGAGAAGCCCATAACCCAGCTGTTCCAATCATGTTCATAAAATCTCTGCCATAGCCTATGCGTTCTTCCTGTGGATTTTCTGTTGTAACCCCGACAATAACTTTTCTTCCTTCGCTCATAAGATTGTTAATTAAGAATTAAATGTTTAATATTTTAAAGCTTAATGATGTTGGTCATGAATTATTACATCCAAACCTACGGCTGTCAAATGAACTACTCGGATAGCGAGCGGGTGACGACGGTGCTTAGAAAAATGAAGTACAAACCGGCAAAGGGTTTCCAGGATGCGGATTTAATTATTCTCAACACCTGTTCGGTGAAGCAAAAAGCGCATGATCGTATTTATGGATTGGGGGAACAATTCATTCCACTGAAAGAAAAAAATCCAAATCTTCGCATTGGCATCACGGGTTGCATGGTGCGTGAGACGGGGGTACGCGGAGTTTCGAGAGATGAGACGTTGCGACGGATGGGAACGGTGGATTTTGTATTCAAAATCAAAGAGTTGATGCGCTTGCCGGAAATACTCCACACTCTTCACCGCGTGAAAGGAGCCGACGAGATGACTGATATGCTCAGCTACTTCCACATCAGCCCTACGATCACGAATCTGGCGCAGGTTTTTATTCCGATCATGAGCGGATGCAACAATTACTGTTCGTATTGCATCGTTCCCTATACGCGAGGAAAGGAGATTAGCCGGGATATGGGCGAAATAATGGATGAGGTGAAAAAAATGGCGAAGCGTGGGGCGCTGGAAGTGAATTTGGTGGGGCAAAACGTCAATTCTTACAATCCCAAGGACGCGGATCCTAAGTCGTCCGATTCGCCTTTCACTCAACTTCTCCGGAAAATTGATCGGATAAAAGGCATTGATCGCATTCGCTTTTACACCGTGCACCCCAAAGACATGGGTGAGGATGTGATCGCGCTTTACGGGACGTTGAGGTCAATGGTGCCTCATATTCACCTTCCGTTGCAGAGCGGATGTGATACGGTACTCAAGCGCATGAACCGCCGATATGATACCGCGAAGTATACGGAACTCGTGAAGAAATTGAGAAAGCAACTTCCTGGAATCTCAATTACGACGGATGTGATTGTGGGGTTTTGCGGCGAAACGGAAAAAGAGTTTAAAACTACTTGCAAATTTGTCCGCGACCTCAGGCTTGATTCCGCTTTCATTTCCAAATATTCCGCGCGCAAAGGCACATTGGCCGACCGGACGATGAAAGATGATATCCCTCTAGCCGTCAAAAAAGATCGCGAACGGCAGTTAACGGATATTTTTGAAAAAAATTCTTACGAATACAATCAGCGCTTCGCCAAAAAAACCGTGCAGGTGCTTGTGGAGAAGGTGGAGAAGGGTTGGGCCACTGGAAAAATCCCTGAATTCAAACCTTGCCGCTTCCCAGCAAGTGATATTGGATTGATTGGAAAATGTGTGAAGGTGCGCGTCAAAAAAGCCATGGAATGGGCGTTGGAAGGAACTCCTGTATAATTAAGCATATGAAAATTGCACTTGTCGCAGACTGGCTGACGAATTATGGAGGCGCAGAGAGCGTTGTGAGCGCGTTTCATGATCTTTTCCCGGATGCGCCGATCTATACGACGATTTATCGGCCGGGACAAATGCGAGAACTTGGAGATCTAAAAAACGTGCGCACAAGCTGGCTCAACAAACTCCCGCGATTCATCAAGCACCAATGGCTGCTCGGGCAAATGCCCATGGCGGTGGAAATGATGAATTTGGATGAATACGATGTGGTGTTATCGAGCTGCCACAGCGTGAGTAAAGGGATTATCACGAAACCAAGTACGCTGCATATTTCGTACTGCCATACGCCGATGCGGTACGCGTGGGAAAGCTGGGATTTGGAAACGCGAATTAAAAAATTCCCGCGCTTACTGCATGGTTACATCCGCCACAAAATGGAGGCGATACGAATATGGGATTATTGTGCCTCTCAACGAGTGGATCAGTACATCGCCAATTCGACCTACACCGCGAACCAGATCCAAAAGTACTATGAACGCCCGTCAACGGTGATTTACCCGCCGGTACACACGGAAAAATTCAAACCCACCGCTCATCCGGCCAATAATTTTTATTTGGCAGTTGGACGTCTTATTCCTTACAAAAAATTTGACTTGATCGTTGCCGCCTGTAACAAGCTGAAACTTCCGCTTAAAGTGGTTGGCACGGGACCTGAGTATCACAAGCTTCGCAAACTCGCCGGCCCCACAGTAGAGGTGCTTGGAGGAATGAGTGATGAGGTACTGGCTCAGCTCTATGCCAATTGCCGCGCCCTGATTTTCCCTCAAATTGAGGATGCGGGCATTGTGCCGCTGGAAGCCATGTCTGCCGGCCGCCCCGTGATCGCTCTCAGCCGCGGCGGAAGTTTGGATACGATGATCGACGGAAAAACCGGCGTGCTGTTTGATGAACAAACCGTTACGAGCTTAACCGACGCGATCCAACGATTTGAGAAAAAAGAATTCAACCCCAAATTCCTCCGCGAACATGCCGAAAAATTCGATGTGAAAGTATTTAAGAAGAAAATTTTGAGTTACATACAAAAACACGCGTTAGTTGCCTAGGCATGGCCTGATGTCTTTGCCATCTATTACAGCAGCACCACCCCCAGATTCGACAGCAACCAAATCAACTTTTGACAGTCTTACTCGAGCAATATAGGATCTTCCATTTTTTTCTGCATGTGAAAAATCCGCTTCTCCATTATAAGGCCGACTAACGAATTGTTTTTTATCATCCGCGTCACGGCCTGCCACAGTAACAGAAGAAATTGGCAATTCATCGCCTTCTGCCACAAGGGCTACTCTTACTTCTCCTCTTTTGTGATCCATGCAAGCCTCCACTTGCGGCGTGTCACAACCTCCGACTAATGCAGCGCCTATTGCAAGCATCCGAGCTGTTGATTTTAGTGCTTCTTTGAACATATTGAATGAAAATTAAGAAGTGGGTGTTATTTTAACATACGAAAAAATCATTCCACAAGTGTAAAGCGCTGCCTCATCTTTCTTAAAACAAAACTGGCTCCGCTGTTGCCGCCTGTAAGCGCAATATGTTCATTTCCAGCATAAGGAAGTTCCAAGAGGGGGTCTCCCGGTCTCAAAGTTTGCTTTGTTATGCCGCTATTGTCGGAAATAACAACCTGTAACACCCCACGAAAAACTTCAATTGTACCCCTTAAATGATTGGAAAAAATATGGAGTGTTTCTCCCGAGCTAAGTTCCTCCTGACCTTTTTCGCGTGCTCGAAAAGAGGGTGCGGAAGAAATGGAAACAACCGCCGCCTCACGTCCCGGATTAGCTTCTATCAGTGTTGGCTGACAAGAAACCCCATCCATAAATTATTTTTTTATTTTAAATCAAAATAACACGATAAAATTTCTTTATCAAATTTATTGTTTCTTGCTCTTGGTGATCGTCGGTTCTTTTCCGTAAAAAGGTTCCACGAGAGCGTAGAGTTTGTGAGCGACGGGCTTATCGGCCATGACTTGAGCCGCGGCAACCCAGGTATCCGCGGGAGATTTGAGGTTGGCGAGCTCGCGCCAATTCGGAGGAAGTTTTGCCCTATGTTCATCGGTGAGCTGGCCCAAAAAGTTGTACGATTTGTACAAATTGTACAATTGGTACAACTTTTCGATGGTTGGCGCGCCAGCCCCTGCCGCGTACACTTCTTCCCGGTTCATGGATTGCAAATACATCACTGGCCGCTCGTCAGTCCTACTCAACCACCATTCATCGGTTCGTAATCCGATAATCGGAATTTTGAGTTGATGCGCGAATTGATTGGCCACCGCCAACCCCACCCGCAAACTCGTAAAACTTCCAGGGCCTTTGATCACGAGTACCCCCGTGAGTTTCGTCGGTTGTATGCGTGCACGCCTGAGGACTTTGTCGATTGTCTTTAAAATTGACTCTGCGATTTTGCCTCCCGCAAAAGGCTGATATCCGTAACTCTTTTTGGAGTCGACCAGCGTGATGCCCGCGTGTTCGGTGATGGTGTCGATGCAGAGAATCATCTTATTGAAATTTTAATTCCTCCACCTCCACCCCCTGGTAGTAGTATTTGATGATGTCGTCGTAGGTTTTGCCTTCTTCGGCCTGGGCTTCGGCTCCGCAGCCGGAAAGACCGACGCCGTGACCTTTTAACTCGAGGCCTTTGCACCAGGGGTCGGAAACGGATTGTAGGTAGGGTGTGTTGGTCCAGCCCCAGACTTCTTTCGCGGAGCGGGTGCGGCCGTCGGATTGGTTGAAGTAGGGGGTTTTTACGAGTTTTCCTTGATATGTGACGACTTCGTTTTCGGTGAGTTTTACGGCTCCAACCCAGTTGGGGGAACGTTTCTCCATCCCGTAACCCAGATAGCGCTGGAAGATGTCGGGGTCATCGGAGCCATCGTAAGGGAGCCCTGGGAATTTCCGATTGTCTTCCTGCATGTAAAAGCGCGCGTAAGTACGGGCGAGCACGGCGATGGCTTTTTGCTTTTCCAGAGCAGAGTCGTTGGAAATTTCGGCCAATCCCCGCAAATAATATTCGATGGGGAGTTCGTTAATGAACGTCACTGCATCATTCACCAACTGGATTTCAATGACGCCGCGAAATTGATTGTCATTGAGTTGAGTGTTCCACGATGGCCGGTTTTCCCAGCCCTGGATTTCCATCATGACTTTATCGTTTTGAGGGACGAAGCGGAGGATGGAACTGCTCCGTACCACATTGCGGTATTGCACGTGAAACGCATTGCCCATGCGACGGACAGAAATGGGATCACCGGAAGGCATATCGAACAGCACTTCTTGTTGATCGCCTATGATTTTGTAAGCTCCGTTGGCGAGGAGTATGGATTCATCGCTCGAGTAAGATAATTTGATTCGGAAGGGACGCTCTTCGATTTTGGGCGGCGTGTAATAAATTTTGGGGGATGAGACGGGGGTTTGTATGGCCTTGGTAATCACGGCGGCTTGCCTGGCGTTTTGTCGTGCGTCACTCAAGGCATCTTCGGTTTGGCCTTCTATGCGTTCACCGGCAACGATAAAATCCCAACGAACCAGGTTGTCTTTTAGCCACCCCACTTGCTCTATGACGGGTTGGAAGTATTCGTGATAAGTGCCGGCTTTGAGCGATTGGACTTTAAAGGTGAATGTTCCGGTTTCACCGGGGCCAACCTGGTCTTCGACGAGCTTCCCGGCCCGGAAGCGATTGATCCAACCTTTCTCATAATACACCGCGCTTTGGCGATCCTGCGGTTGACTGGGGGCAAGGTGCAATGCGTAGGGGCCGTCTTTATACCAAACCGTGTTGCCTAAATTTTTGATTTTCACGCTTAGTTCTTTTATTTCTCCGGGGCGGAGCTTTACTTCGCGATCCCCCTGATCAAACAATTGTGAACGTAAGCGGGGTTCGGGAACGGAAACAAGCATGCGCGTGGAGCCTCCGCGAATGCCCACGCGGTTGAATTGGGAACGGAGGAATAAACTGTACTGGCCCGCTTCGTAGGGCGCCTGAACCCAAAAATTAAAGGTCATGTTTCCTTTAGGGGGCACTGGAGCATCGGGGGTGACACGGGTTTTAAATACCTTGAGCCCTCGCCCAAGGATGGAGATACTCATGTTCCCAGGATCCCATGCTAAATCGCCTTTGTTGATCATTTGGATCTCGATCTTTTTCATCTCGCCTGGGAGTAATTGAGCGGGCGCGTTCAGGCGTTTCATCTGTGCCAAGTGAACGGGTTTTTTAACGGTCGCGGAAAAGCCGAGATTTTTATCCGGCAGCCAATCAATTCCTTCGATGACGGGAGTGAAGCGCTCCACCACCCGCTTTTCGATGGTGGTGGGCACGTTGAGCACGATGGCGAACCGACCGATTTCACCCGGTTTGACTTCGTCGTTCACCAGGTATCCCAAACGCCGTGGGTTTTCGGACGCGAACAAGCTTTTTCGATCACGGGGGCTTTCGGTTCCGAGCACGATGGGGTGAGAACCGTAACTGCGCCAGGTGATGTTGCCGATGTTTTTGAGTTCCATCCACGCTTCGATTTTTTGGCTTTGGAAAATAATACCGCTGGGCAATCCGCTCGCGACTACTTCGTAATCAAAGCGAGGGGCTTCGATTGTGAAAGGAATGTCAACCATTGCGCGTGAAACGCGATACCGGCCGTTAAGCACAGGGGCAACGGACAACGCGTAACTACCGCCTTTGTATCCTGCTTCAATTTCCACATCAAATGTTCCCACGGTTCCCGGTGGCACATCGGATTCTTTCAGATTCGCCGCCACAAATATTTTATCTTCGAGCAAGGGGACAATGCGGGCATTTGGATTGTTGTTTTGCTCCACATAAAGCCAGGTGTTTTGATCCCATGTTTTTAGCCCTGTGTTTCGGAAAGAAAGCGTGATGGTTTTTCGCTCATTGGGCAACAAAGTAATGGAGGAGATTGAAGCGGCCGGATCGGCGTTAAAATCGAGGAGGCTGGTGGAAAAATCTTCCCCAAAGCTGCCACTGCGGGTGAACACGTTTGCCCGTTCGCGGATTTTAGGAAGCAAGGCATAGAGTTTTTGCCCTGGGCAAGCAGTGGGGCGCAAATCGCGATGCCCCACCACATTAGGCAATATTTTTCCTCGAAAAGAGCTCGTTCCTTCCGGATCTAAATTATATTGACGTGCTTTTATGGCTATGAGCGCCGTGAGAGACTGGAGCGCGGGTTCCGGGATGTCGTTGTTTTGATAATCCCCCAAAATCGCGATACCCAGCGCGCCGTTGTTGTAACACAGCACGTGGCCGCCAATGACCTTGTCGCCCCCATAACGACCTTCATAAATATTGCCCGCCGGATCGATGAGATAATTGTAACCAATGTCACCCCACCCACGGCTCACCGCGTGAAAATGATAAATGGCGCGCACAAATTCCTTGTAATCACGGCTGTTGATGAAGCTATCTCCGTTCAGGTCGCGGATGTCGGAATCGGTGTGATGAATGACAATTTTCCGGATTTTATCGGTGTATTGCAGCGGCCAAATCAATTGATCTCCTCCCGGACTGCGATCGACGACTTTGGAAACCCTGACTTCATCGGGGTACTTAGCAATAAAGTCACCGCATGGATCAGACGTATCGCCGCCACTATCTTTTTCATCGCTACCACCATTTTTCCATTTATATTTTTCCAAAAGTTCCGGAGTCCAGTATCGAAGGCTTTCATCGGCTCCCCATTGTTCGCGCGTGATGATGTTGAGCCCGCCATTCGCCGTGAGAGGGCCTGCTATTACAGAATGATTAGGCCACAACAAAAATCCGACAGCTAATAGCGCTCCCATAAGCCCACGCTGAAAAACAGATAATTTCATTTTACAATCCTACTTGGATGGCTTTTTCGAATGTGCTGTAAGGGTGCGCGCCGGAAATCCGGAGACCCATCCGTTCGCCATCCTGTGTTTCAATGTACTGGATGACGTATTGGCCTTGTTGAGTGAGTTCCATAGCCTTGAGCTCTTCTGCCCCTGATTCATCCTTTGGCATTAGGAGTAAAAAGCCCGGGGTTCCGGAAATGCCGGAGTTTTGGCCAACGGAAAAATCCGCGTCCACCTCAGCGCCTGTTTTTTGATTGTCAAAGCAGTCATTAAATTTATTCATGTTCACCCCAACTTCTTTTACCCATTTTTTCAGATTATCTGAATTAAGATCTTTCTGGTTTTGGAAAATTTTGTCGTGAAAGGCAAAATAGGTTTTGTCTCCATCTTCTTCTGCCACACACTCAGCCGCCATAGCTGCCGGGCGGGCATTATCATGAAAAGGCAAAGGGTAATCGCGAAAAACGAGTTTTACTTTATCCGTATCAAAAAAAGCGGATTTTAATTGCGATAAAGTATTGGTAAAAAATCGTTCGCAATAAGGGCATTGGTAATCAGAAAATTCGACGAGGGTGATGTCGGCATCTTTATCGCCCATCACCGGGTCGCTGTCTTCAATGTTGTTGTCCACTTTTTCTGCGATACGCTTAGCCTGGGCATTTTCCTGATTTTGTTGTTTTTGGATGAATGCCTGAATCCCCTGTTCAACACGGGCATTGAATGTTTCATCCGCTCCACCTTTGCTCACGCGAATGGTGGAATAAACGGAAAGGGCGAGCGCGGCTATGGAAAAGGTGAGCGCGAGCGCAGTGGCTTTTTGAAATTTATCTTTCATGGTGGCAAAGGTTAAGATGCTTTGCAACTATACTGACCGATCAACCAAAAATCAATAAGCTTGGCTTGATCAGCATGATCAACCCAATGGCAACCATGATGGCCCCGCCGATGAAGTGTGATACGCGAGTGTATTTGGCTGTGGTAAGTCCGATTTTATCAAAACTGTACAAAGCCGCGGCAAACACGATCAGATCGTCAACCATGTACATGAGGATGTAGAGGAAATTGTAAAATTGCTTCCCCACCCAGCTCAAATAATTCATGTCGAGAATTTTGGTGAACGTTTGCGGAATGCCGATGGAACACGCAAATTCGATGATGTTCACGGAAAAAGCCAGGCCCAAAATGCCCAACGCGACCAGAATGGTCATGGGCGCGTTCACATAGCCTCGGATTTTATCGACGGTGCGTTTTTTAACGCTCATGTCCCCAACCTTGCAGGTGTCATCTTTTTTGATAAAGAGATACAAGAACCAACTGCCCGCTCCTAATGCGACAACGCCGACGATTGGGGTAACGATTCGATCCATTCCGACAAAATCCCACGCTGTCATCCACACGTTCAGGATGAGGTAGTACATGATGGCCTCAGCAATGATAAAGAGTCCCGCCATTTCTAACATGCGCCGTCGAGAACCGGATTCCATGAGTAACGCGAGAAACATGACGAGCACCCACATGGCACAAGGGTTAAAGCCATCTACAAACCCAAGAATGAGCGACAATGCCGGTAGTGAGTACTTGGCCACGTTTACCGGACCGTAAAATGGAACATTTACCCAATACTCATTAAAACCCGTCGTGCACTCCCCTTCTGCGTCGCATGTGGAACCGCCTCCTTGCGCGGATACGAGCGAACCCGCATCCAATGCTGTTTCAAAATTCACTGGCGCAGTAACCTGGGCTTGAGTGATGAGATCGCGGAGAGATTTACCAGTAGTTTCCGGCGTATTAAATCCCTGTAACACTTTGCCTCCGACCACAGTAACTGGCGTGGCTTTGCTGAGCTGGAGTGATTCGGCGACTTGGATGAATTGATCTTTGTATTTAGCTTCCGAGATGTCTCGATACGTGATTTGGAGCGACGGAATCTCTTTTTTTAAACCCTCCAAAAACACCTTTTCATCCTGGCAATGAGTACAATCCTGTCGTTCAAATACGTCCACAGTAACAGGGCCAACAGCCGCGTGGCTCACCGGCACGACCCACAAGAGGCTTGTGAATATGGCTAAAGTGAGAATCCTAAAAAATTGTTTCATGGGACTATTTTATACACTGTTTTTCCAAAAAAATAAACAAGCTGAAATCCCCCCGCCCCATGACCTTGCAACCCCGTTGAACGGGGCATGCACTTGGTACAAAAGGGGCGGAGGGCTCAGCATCGGTTGTGTCCGCGGCGGGAGTGGCGCTGCGGAGCTAGTCGGTGGTGCCGGCGTCGGGCGGCGTGGGCTTGGCGGGCTTCGTCAACTCCGCCAATGCGACGCAGCGAACGGGCTGATACTTCTGCCCGCGCAACGCTTCGCACTCGGGGCTCAGTTTGGCCACCAGGTCGACGTTGTTCTGGCGCACGAGCGCCAACACCTCGCGGTAGACGCCCAGCGCCATGCCCGCGAACTGCTTGAACGCCATCTCATCGCTCACCGTCGGCTGCGGCAGATGGGCAACGAAAGGCGCGAATTCCTCCTCCATGCTCTGCTTGATCTCGTGGCCGAGATCGACGAGGAGGTCGTCGTCCTCCGACTTCCCTTTCGACGCTTTCGTGGCGAGGTACGTGCCGAGGAAATACTGCGCGCCGTGGTACAGGCGCGCGAAGTCCTCAGCCGTCACCTTGCCAGCGAATTGCCGGACGGTCGGATCGTCCAGCAGGTCGCCCGCCGAGTCCCGCAAGCTCTTGTCGAGCTCGTCGACGGGGATGGCCTCGGGCCGAGGGCAGTACTTGTTGCCCCACGGCTTTTCCCGGACGAACCCGCCGCTGAAGCAGTCCATCACCTCCGCGCTCTTCACCACCCCCTTCGCGAAGGTCTTGCAGACCTCCTCGTTGGGGTAGGCCTTGCACATGGCCACGGCTTCGGTGGGCTCCTCCTCCTTGCCGCGGTAGCCGCGCACGGTGTCGACGATATGCTCCATCGTCTGGCACCAGTGACCACCGCGGCCATGCTTGGTGGTGGTCTGCGGCCGGCTCGGCATCACAAGGAAGACGATCCCGATGATGATTGCGGCCCACCCAATGGGCGCAGTCACATGCCTGTTGAACCACTCGAGTTTCTGTCTCATGAGTCACCTCGCTTCTCTGGCCTCCACGCTCGCGCGAGTTCGGATAATCCCGACTTGTGCGAATGTGGCCCCAGCTCACGCCTCAACGGAGCTAAAGTCACATTCGCACCTAAACCGATGCTGATGTAAAAGAACAAATCTGCCGTTATCCACTCCAAAAAGAGAAATAACGGCAAGTTATGTCATTCACTCAAAAAGCGTTTTTTCGTAGTGAGACACCCGGAAAAAACGCTAATCTAAATTTTTGCAGCTTAACATTTTATTATATTCAAAAAGGTGGTCATTTGTCAAGGGTATAAGGGGCAACCATTTTAAGTAATCCCCAATCTCGCTTCAATTTCCTGATCGACAAATACTTTCTTTCTTCCATACTTCATGCGGGAGTATTTTTTGAGAACTTCGGACATTTTGTCACTGCCAGAAGGATCCCAAATGGTTTCCATACTGAAGGGGCGGGAAGTGGTGTTTTTGATGTTGAGTTTGATGTATGCCTTGTAGTTGGCGATGCCGATGATGTCTTGTTCGCTGAGCTCCGGCGCGTATTCTTTGGCGAGGTATTCCGCGTCTTCCGCGCCGATTTTAAAGCTCATCATGGTGCCAACGTTACCAAAGACGGCGTCGCGCACGCGGGTGTCGTCACGGCCGGTGGGTGTTTTGGTGAGCTGAGCTATGTATTGGTGAGCCATGATCAGGGCGAGGTGGTATTTGCGCGCTTCGGAGAGAATGGAGGCGAAAGTGTCGGTCGCAAAATTCTGGAATTCGTCGACGTACAGATAGAAATCTTTGCGATCTTTTTTATCCATGTCTTGCCGAGCCATGGCGGCCATGTTCACCTTGTTGACGAAAATGAGACCGAGGAGTTGGGCGTTCAGGTCGCCGATTTTGCCTTTGGACAAGTTCACGAGGAGTACTTTTTGGGTGTCCATGATTTCGCGGATGTTGAAGGCGGATTTGGGCTGGCCGATGATATTGCGGATGGTGGTATTGGTGATGAATGGGCCGAATTTCGCGGAAAAGTACGGAATCATTTCCTGCTTTTCCCGTTCACCGGTGGAGGCGTATTCATGATCCCAGAATGATTTGACGACGGCATTGTGGATTTTGGCTGTTTTGTATTTACGGAATTCTTCATCGACGAATATACGCGGCACGTCGATGAGGGTGGCTCCTTCCTCCTCATCATCCATCAGGGTGAGACATGCGTTACGGAAATAATGCTGAATGCGCGGACCGAAGATTTCATCGCCGAAAATCTTGATGAAAATTTCGGTGGCGTCGAGTGAGGCGCGATCTTTTTCTTCATCGGTGTGAGCCTCGAGCAGATTCAAGCCCATCGGACGTTCGGTGTCCGCCGGATCAAAGATGATGATGTCTTTGGCGCGCTCTTTGGGTACGGTACGCAGGGTGTCTTCAACCAGGTCGCCGTGCGGATCAACGAGGCATAATCCATCGCCCGCGCTGATGTCTTGCCGGGCCATGAAGCTGAGCAAAACGGATTTACCGGTACCGGATTTCCCGATCATGTAATGATGGCGGGTGCGGTCGTCGCGCAACATGCGGACATCTTTCATCTGACCCCGGAAATTGCTGCGGCCGATGAGCACGCCTTCTGTAGGCAACTCGACAGGAGGAGGAAGTACTTTGTAACTGAGCCATTTGATGATGGGCACGGGATTGTAACGCGAATCGGGGAAGTGAATGAGGGAAGCGAGTTCATCTTGATAAAAAAGTGAACGCTTGTGGAAAATCCCGGGCATGCGGTAGTTGTAGAGATACTTCATCAGCCAGTTGTTGATGAAGTCAAAGGGGATGATACGTCGGCTCTGAAACCAGTTGAGATAGGCGTTGTGATACACGCTGAAGGCCACGTTGAGGTTGTTGGTGATTTCCACAGTCCTGGCGCTGACCGGAGACACTCCAACGATGCGAACCGAAACGTCGAATCCGACACCGGATGCTTTTTCACCGACTTTTTTCAGCGATTCCTCCTTGGCCGCCAACATGCGGATGAAAGAATCTCCGTGAGTGGCGCCCGGAGCATTGGTTTGCCCGTTGCCACCCACTCCGCGAAACATGTTGAGAAAAAAGCTCAAAATCGGCCCGAGAATGGGAATGGGAATGCGGATTGGGAGTTTTTCTTTTTTGTACAGTCGGTTGCCCACGTCTTCCGTTTTGTCACGCCATTTTTCACTGCTCACCGGGTTGATGATCATTTGAATGGCGGCTTTTTCAGTGGGCTCTAATTTGCTAAGCACATTCGCGACTTCATTCAACGGATCTTGTTCCATTTCTTTGTAGCACTGAAAAGGGAACCAAAAAGGTCGCTTGGCATACATAAAGTAGGCTTTGGCTTTCTTTCCCTTTTCAAAGAGGACGTAAGGTTTGTAAGTAATCTGTACATCGGCATCTTTGTAAAACGTGGTGATTTGCTTTTCCACGATGTTTTGGAATTCCTTGTCGACCACGACATAAAAATTGAGCTGCTGGTTCTCCACAAACAATTCAAAAGAGATGTCATCCGCCTGCCAAATTTTAGTTTTGATGAGATTCCACAAGTTCAATTCCCGAATTTCGTAAAGGGCGCGATACAGCTGGGCCATGACCGCCACTTTTTCCTTAAAATCCTTTTCAGTGCGTTTTTCCTGATCGAGTTTGGAGTCGCTACGTGGCAAAGTCACCTTGATGTAAACCAAGTCTTTGGCACGAAGATGATCGTAGACAGTGCGAATACAGGCAAGGAAAACCTTAAATCCGTAATAAACAACGAAAATCCCGACCAGCACTTGCCACCAATGAGCAAGCAACCACTGCAAGACCACCTGCCATTGGGCAGGCGCTTGCGCGGCTTGTTCCGCAACTTTTTCCACCGCCTTTTGAATCACTTTTGTTTGAACGGCCATGTAGACAAATTAATCTAACTATTATACCAAAAAACTGCTCTGAATACAAGGGGTGAAGGTGGTGGCGCGTAACATCTGATTTTCTATTTGACTTTTGATATATACTTTTGGTAATATAAACGTATATATTAACATATATAGGATGCCAACAGCCAAATTAATGACCAATATCCGCCCGTCGTATTATGCCTTTTTAGAGAGAGAGGTGGAGCGCTCTCATAAAACCAAAAGGCAGCTCATTAAAGAGGCTCTTGACTTGTACATGCGTGAATTAAAGCGACAAGCCATTATTGAAGGCTACAAAGGCATGGAACACGATGAAGAATATAAAAAAGAAATGCGTGAAACGGCCGAATGGGGAATGCAATATTTCTTGACCGACATTGATAATGCAAATAAGAAAATATGATATTGTTTTAGTGAACTTGGATCCTGCTGTAGGAGCAGAGAAAAAAGGGGTTCGTCCATGTGTTGTGGTACAAAACAATCAAGCGAACCGCTTTTCTGAAACCACGGTTGTTTGCCCATTGAGCACCACCCTAAAACATTACCCCAATAATCTGATCATCAATCCGTCATCTCAAAATCAATTAAAGCAAATTAGCTGCCTGGACATTCTTCAAATAAAAACGGTTGATAAAAGTCGTATCCGCAAAAAATGGGGAATGCTGGATGAACGATATCACGATGAATTGAGCGCTAAATTTTTTGTAAGTTTTGACTTGGAAGATCTTTTGTACTAGCTTGAAGCTCAGCTAATGAGAGAAATTGTATGAGTTTATTGGGTAAAAAATGGGTGATTCAAAATGAGCGATTGGATTTGGAATTGCTGGATGTTTTATTGGCGAATCGTCAGGTGACTGGAGAGGAGGAACGGCGGCAATTTTTTGAGGGGGATTTAAAGTTGGTTCATGAGCCGGATTTGTTGCCAGACATGGGAAAGGCCATCGAACGGATTCTTAAGGCGGTGGTGACGAAAGAAAAAGTCATGGTGTTTGGGGATTATGATATCGACGGCATTACCGGAACAGCCCTGCTTTATGATTTTCTGAAAAAGGTTGGAGCTAACGTGCACGCCACGCTCCCCAACCGTGAGGAGGATGGTTATGGGTTAAAAAATTATTTTGTAGAACGGTTTGCTCGGGAAGGCGTGAAGCTTCTCATCACCGTGGATTGCGGCACGAGCAATGTGACGGAAGTCGCGTTGGCCAAAAAGCTGGGCATGGAAGTCATAGTGACGGATCATCATTCAATGTCCGCTCAATTGCCACCGGCACTGGCCATCATTAACCCTCATCGAAAGGATTCCAAATACCCATTTCCCGACATTTGTGGTTCTACCATCGCGTACAAATTGGTGACGACACTGAGCCGCGAGCTGATGAAAGAAAAAGAGCGAAAAGAATATCTGATGAAGCAATTGAGCGTGGTGACGCTGGGAATTATTGGCGACTGCATGCCGCTGACGAATGAGAATCGTGTTTTGGTGAAATACGGATTAAAAAGCCTGCGCGATGGTCACAATCCCGGACTGGTGGCGCTTTTGGAGGCGGCGGGTTTGGAGATAGAAAAGGTGACGAGTTTTACCATCGGCTTCCAGCTCGGCCCGCGCCTGAATGCCGCCGGCCGCATGGACAAACCCGATCATGCCTTGGAATTGATTTTGGGAAATTTGGACAAAGCGGAAGTGCTGAATCATCTCAACAAACTCCGCCAGGAAGTGGTGAAGGGGTATTTGGAAGAAGCGGTGAAAATGGTGGAAAAACAAAAAGTCCTTCCTCCCCTGCTCGTGGTTTGGAGCAAAACATGGAAAGCGGGACTTTTGGGACTCATCGCCGCCCATTTGGCAGAAACCTACAATCGCCCCGCCATCGTCATGCAAGAACGAGAGGAAGAGTTGGTGGCTTCATGCCGTAGTGTGAGTGATTTTGATCTGACGAGTTTTTTGAGGAGAGAGGTTGGAGAATTGTGCACTTCACTCGGCGGCCACAAAATGGCCGGAGGATTAACGCTTCCTAAAAAACAACTCGAACCTTTTGTGGATCAACTTCGTAAAGCCGCCAAAAAACACATTAAAACTGAAACACTGACTGATGTGTTGCCCATTGATTGTGAACTCGAACCGCATGAACTGACACTGGAAACTTGCGCGGCTTTGCGCAAATTAGAACCTTTTGGCACGGGCAATCCGGAACCAACATTGATCCTTCGTAACACGCGCATTCTTTCGGTTCGTCCCGTCGGTAAAACCGGTGAACATTTGCAATTCCCCGTGGAATGCGGAGGAAAAAAGCATGCCGCCATCGCTTTCCGTATGGGTGAACATGCCGACAAAATTGATCCAAAAAAAACCTACGACATTGCCTTTACCATGGAAGTGAACGAGTGGAATGGCAATCGGAAATTACAGCTAAAGGTGGTGGACTTGAAGCCATCAACGTTGCCTTCTTAATGCTTCGCAAATTTTTTGTACGGTATTCCTCCAACCAGGGATTTCTACCACATCTGTCGCAAACGGTTTAAATGCATCTCTTGCTTCTTTTGTAGTGGTTATAACTATTCTTCTCCCCGCATGCCTTTCTTTGGCTAATCTTTCAAACCAATCCTTATCTAGTGGACTTGGAGCCCAAATAATATCAGATTCCCTCCCAACTTCTTGTACTCCGATGTATTGAGCTACATGATGAGAGGCTGTCGCCTCTACCAGTTCTCGTGTATGTCGTACCAAATCTCTTAGTGGAACAAGTCTTAATGAAGGGTCTGCTCTTAGGAGTCCTCTCACCAATGCTTCCTCAACTCCAAAATCGTCAAAGTGATGAATTATTTCTCTTAGCATATTATTTTGTTAAAAATAAAAAGGGGGATTAATGTATCATTTTTCTCGTTTTCGTACAACTAAAAAATCAATTGCGTGAAATGTCAAAAAAAAGTGTCCATTTTTATACCAAAACAAGGCAAAAAGGGGGCCATTTTTAAAAAGTGCTAAAAACGTGCCACTAAGGGGAGGCTGAAAAATGCTGTGGCATCACTCACTCCTAGCGCCTAGCGCCCAGCAACCCAGGCACCCAGTGGGCACAGTTGCCTAGGCGAGAATCCCCTGCTAAGCTGGTGGGCGATGAAACTCAAGCTCATTCTTAAAGACGGCACTGAAGTTATTGGAGAGTCGTTCGGTTATTGGTCGAAAAAGTGGGGCTATTTTGTGGATGGCGAAGTGGTGTTTAACACCGCCATGGTGGGTTATCCGGAGAGTTTGACGGATCCGAGTTATCGAGGACAGATTTTGGTACTGACTTACCCGCTGATTGGCAATTATGGCGTGCCGTCATCGGGCCAGACTGATGAATTAAGCCAAATGCTCGAGAGCAATGAAATTCATGTGCGCGGACTGATCGTGAGTGAATATTGCGAAGAAGCTTCCCATTGGCAGGCGAAGCAAACCCTTAGCGCCTGGCTTAAAAAATATAAAATTCCGGCCATTCAAGGTGTGGACACGCGCGCGCTCACTCAAAAACTTCGCGAACACGGAGTGATGCTTGGAAAAATCACCGATGAAGCGACTCATTATCATAAAGGCATGACCTTTAAAGATCCCAATGATGCCAACCTGGTGGCGGAGGTTTCCTGCAAGGAGAAAAAGACGTTCACACCCAAAGGAAAACCGATTGCGACGGTAGCCGCCTATGATTGCGGGATGAAACACAACATCATTCGGTCTTTTCTGAATCGTGGAGTTAGGGTGATTCGCCTCCCTTGGGATTATGACATTCGCAAATTAAAGGGGGATTGGGATGCTTTGTTTGTTAGTAACGGGCCCGGCGACCCCAAAATGGCGGAAAAAACGATTGAGTCCATGCGCTATGCCATGCTGGAAACCAAAAAGCCGGTGTTTGGTATTTGCATGGGTACTCAACTTATGGCATTAGCGGCCGGTGGAGATACCTTTAAGCTAAAATACGGCCATAGAAGCGCGAATCAGCCTTGTTCGGACCAGAATACCCAAAAATGCTATATAACCTCGCAAAACCACGGTTTTGCTGTCGATGAGAGGAGCTTACCCAAAGGATGGAAGGTGTGGTTCAAAAACGCCAATGATGGCACTGTGGAGGGCATTCACCATCAAAACAAGCCCTGGTTCTCGGTACAATTTCACCCAGAAGCCAGCCCAGGACCGGAAGACGCCAATTACTTGTTTGATTACTTTTTAGAGAGAATAGGTAAATGAGTTGACGAACTTTTTTTCGTTCTTTATACTGTTCTTTAGTTTCCTCATTTGCTCATCAAAATCATGTTAGACACATTATGGACATTGTAGACAGCTTGTCTAACATTTGTCTAACATCTGTCTAACATTAGAGTGAAAAAAACAAAAACTTAATTATGGACAAGTTGTCTAACATGTCTAACATCGTGTCTAACATATACCTGGATCGTGGCGAAGCCAGCAAAGTATTAAAGGTATCTACGCGTACGCTTGATCGATATGTTAGGCGTTATAAGTTCAAAATTAAAAAGAAGGGGCGTAAAGTGTTTCTGAAGCGTACCGATGTAGATCGAATTATTAATGATCATGTTGGTAAGTTTTTGGATGATTTTAACCGTTTAAAGACGGATTCTAAACATTTAGGACAAGTTGGACAGGATGTCCAACAATTGACTGTTAAAGATGTTAAAGTTGAGAGTGTACGCGTAAAGGAGGAAACGGTTTATAAAGAACTGTATTTTGAGCTTAAAAAGGAGCTTAAAGAGCGCCAAGATCGTCTTGAAGCTGCTACTTATCGTGTGGGGCAATTGGAATCTCAGCTTAAGAACATGGTTCCAATGCTGGATTATAACCGTAAGGATAAAGAGCTTCATGAAGCTAAAATCGCCCTCGAAAATCGTGTTGCGGAGAGTCAGGAAACCATTAAAAAGATCCAGGGAGTTGTACGCGCCGAACGCATCGCAAAATGGGTATATTTATCGCTAGTTGGACTTCTTTTGATCGCGGAACCCATCGTATTCTTAGTATGGGCTTTTTCCTAAGCTATGATTATCACCAATTTTAAAACCTACGAACAAGCCACGGGCGATAAGGCGGTTGCTTTGGCAAAAGTTCACGAAACTGTAGCGCGCGAAATGAGCGCTCCAATTTGGATTGCCGTACAAGCGATAGATTTGGCACGAGTTTGTGCGGCGGTGAACATTCCGGTTCTTGCTCAACACGTTGATCCGGTAGGCTACGGAAATTCGACCGGTTCTGTGATGCCTGAGGCCGTTAAAATGGCTGGAGCTAAGGGAACACTGCTCAACCACTCAGAGAGGCGCTTAAATCGCGAGATTTTGGGGCAGGCTATTGCGCGATGTAAAGAAGTTGGTTTAATAACCGTTGTCTGCGCTAAAGATCCAGAAGAAGGTGCAAGCTTTTTGGAATTCAATCCGGACTTTATTGCCGTTGAACCGCCGGACTTGATTGGTGGTGATGTTTCGGTAACGACGCGACCGGAAGTTGTTACAAAATCTGTTGAGCTAATTGGTAGTGAAAAATTGTTGGTGGGTGCCGGTGTCAAAAATGGACAAGATGTCCACAAAGCTGTCCAACTTGGAGCGAAAGGAGTGTTGCTGGCGAGTGGAGTTACGAAGGCGAAGGATCCGAAAGCGGTGCTAGTGGATTTAGCAAAAGGACTTTTATAAGGGGAAGACACGAGATTGTTCGACCTGTTCAATGGTAATTGCTTCGTCGATGGAATATTGACCTACACGGGTGCGGACAAGGGAAGAGAGGTAGCCGCCGACACTGAGTTTTTGGCCGAGGTCGCGGGCGAGCGAGCGCATGTAAAACCCTTTGCCGCAGCGAACGCGGATTTTGACGACTGGCCAAGTGTAATCGAGGAGTTCGAGTTCGTGCACGGTGACGGAGACGGGTTTTAAGTCCACGGTTTTACCGGCGCGAGCGAGCGCGTACGCACGACGGCCTTCGACTTTTTTCGCGGAGAATTGGGGGGGGAGCTGGTCGTACGTTCCAGTAAACGATAAGAGATGGGTTTGTATGTCGGTGAGTGATGGGGGAGGTCCTTCCCCCGAGGACTCGGGGTCAGGACGACAATGGGTAATGACTCCATCCGCATCATCGGTATTACTGGTGGCGCCCAGGGTGATTTCACCGATGTATTCTTTTTCGGTTTTCATAATTTTATCGACGGATTTGGTGGCGTTTCCAACGCACAACACGAGGACGCCCGTGGCCATTGGATCGAGTGTGCCTGCGTGGCCGACCTTCTTGGCCCGGAGCATGCCGCGGACTTTCGCTACCACATCAAAGGAGGTCCAGCCTGAGGGTTTGTTGATGACGAGGAGGCCGTTCATTAGTTGGTGTATTTAGAGATTATTTCACGTACCACCTCACGCTCATCCCAAGGAATGGGACCGGAGTTCATTTCGCGAGTGGTGTACGCCCCCATACCGGTAACGACAATGGTGTCACCTGGCTGCGCATGAGCTACCGCGTACTCGATGGCTTGGTAGCGATCTTCGATCAATTCCACCTCAATCCCCTTTCGCTTGCCAGTTGATAAAGCACCCTCGAGAACGGCTTGCATGATGGCCATGGGATCTTCGGTGTAGGGTTCTTCGTCGGTGACGATGGTGAGGGCGCAGTGCTCGGCAACAATACGGCCAAGAACGGGACGTTTTTCTTTATCCCGTGTGCCGCAGCTGCCGATGAGACCAATAACCCGACCGGTGGCCGTTGAGCAAATGGTGTCGTAGAGTTTTTGAAGCGCATCAGGAGTGAGACCAAAATCGACGATGACTTCAAAACCTTTTTGGCTGGTGATGCGTTCCATCCGCCCCGGAACACTTTCAAATGTTTGGAGAGCGGGGGCAATTTGAGAAATGGTGAGCCCGCACGCCAATGCCGCGCCCGTAGCCGCGAGAGTATTTTCGACATTAAACTCGCCGGGAAGTTTGAGTTCGACCTGCGCTTGTTCGCTACCGTAATGGAGGGTGATGTGCGTGCCATACTTTGAGTAAGCGGGATCCAATGCTTGTAGATCGCCACGACCAATTCCGTAGCGGATTTTTTGAGGAGTGGGCAATTGGCTGAACTCTTCGAAATAGTGATCCGCGGTATTCAGAACGGCGGTTTGGATGTTGTGAAACAGGGCTTTTTTGCTGTCTTTATATTTCTCCATCGTCCCGTGATAATTCAAATGTTCGTGAGTGATGTTGGTGATCACCGCCACGCGAAATGGGATCCCCCACAGGCGAAATTGATGGAGAGCTTGTGAAGAGGCTTCGATCACCGCGTACTCAATCCCCTTTCGGACACATTCACGGAGAAACTTTTGAGTTTTGAATGAGGAGAGAGTTGTTTTGTGCGTAAGATTCGGCGTGATCGTTCCATCCATC
>JAZDOH010000041.1:0-4391 GCA_043798815.1 Candidatus Peregrinibacteria bacterium
AGAAGGCATGTGCCACGTGTCTGAAATCAGCAACGAATACGTTCAGGACGTCAGCAAAGTGCTCAAAGAAGGCCAGGTGGTAAACGTGAAGCTTCTCGATATCGACGAACGCAACGGCCGCTTTAAATTGAGCATGAAAGGAATAGCGCAGCCAAAAGCATAAACCCATTCAGTAGTACAATTTATGCACGTATTCTAGCTATTATTTGATCTTGTAATTCTTGTGGCAGTCTCGTTACAATTCCTGCCGGAGCAGAATATTCTAAAATTCCCTTAGATATTGTTATTAAATTAACAGGATCAAGCGTTGAATATGTCGCATTTGTAGGCAATCCTAATGGATTACCTTCTTTTATATCTTCAACATCGCACAGCAATGAACAAAAGGAAAGATCAGCTCTGCCTAAAATAGCTTCAGCAAAATTTTGCAACATTCTATTTACAGCGTTTGCACAACCTGGACCAAATTGATCAATTAATCTGCGCGCTTCCTCTGTAAGCAATTCTGCAAAATTGAATTCGCCTTCATGGCTCACATCATTCAACAAGATCAATGCTTCATTTCGTATAGAAGGTTTTGCTTGCAATGGCTGCGCCACTTTAGTCTCAGTTGTCTCAATTCGCGTTTCTCCAGTTAACGGAAATAAACTAATAATATCTCTGATTAATTGTTCTATATCTCTGCGTATAACGCCTGCAAGAGTATTAGGTGAAAGCGTAGATGTATAAATATGTCGCGTTTCACGGCGGTCACAGTCGCAGTCACAACCACTTGGACTAACGCATGATAATACATCACGGCGAATAAAACTGGCTTCTTGAACTGCAACTAAAAATCTGCCAATAATTTGATTCAAAATTGGAATCGCAGTTGCTGGAATTCCTAAGCCTTTGGTAAGTAATTCGCTACTGGCAACATATGCTACTTTTTCAAAGTCATCAGTAGCTACTACAGTTTGATCTCTAGATGCCAGCCTTAAATATTTTGGCTGTCCATCTTCTCTATCTGCAAGTTTTAAAGCTCCACGAGACATAAATATTGTAAATTAAAAATTAAGATATTAATTTAGTACATCTTTAATCTTTTTGCAAATGAAATCTTATATCGCCATTCGGATGAAGCTGAGAATATCCGTTCCTTCCAGGAATTGTTCCACCGTCTTTTCTGAGTCTTTTACGAACGCCTGTTTGAGCAAAGCGCATTCTTCGCGGAACTTTTTTTCTTTGCCGAGCATGATTTTATCCAAAATAGCGGCGGGTTTGCCTTCAGTAAGCAGTTGGGCCTTCCAGATTTCACGTTCTTTGGAAATAAGGTCATCAGATACTTGCTCCGGGCGGATGACTTGCGGGTTCATGGCCGCGATTTGCATGGCGATATCATGAGCTTTGTCTTCCATTTTTTTGCTCAAATTCACCAGCACGCCGATTTTGTTATTGGTGTGAATGTAATCCCCTATTCCATCCCCTTCCATGACTTTCACTTCCATGGCCATGTTTTCACCGAGCTTGGCAAAAAGTTCTTTGATCGGCACTTCAGCTTCTTTCATCGCGGCATCGGCTCCCTTTGCAATCGCCGTGTCGGCTACATGGTTTGCAATGGTCTTGAATTCCTCGTTTTTAGCCACGAAATCCGTTTCACACGATAATTTGACGATGGCGGCTTTGGTTCCTTTGATGCGAGTCACCACGATGCCTTCTTTCATGGTGCGGTCGGCTTTTTCTGCAGCCTTAGCCATGCCTTTTTTTCGAAGAAGCTCAACGGCTTTTTCTTCATCGCCACCCGCCTCCTCTAAGGCCTTTTTGCATTGCATCATGGAAATGCCGGTTCGCTGGCGAAGCGAATTGACTTGTTCTGCGGTGATCATGTTAGGTTTGGTTAGTTTTTTCTTGTTCTTGTTCTTTGGTTTCAAGTGACAGGGTTTCTTCCAATTTACAGGAGGAGTTATAAATCCATGGCATTTTTTCCCACTTTCCGGAAAGCGCGGCAAAACCCATCTTCACGAAGATCAAAAACTGCAGCACCAGGGCAAAATCCATGAACAGATCGATGACGAGGAGTAATTTGGCGAAAAAGAAGACAATGGCGATGAGCAATCCCTGTTTTCCGTGAAAACGGCAGAATTTGCTGTCTTTTTTTAGGTAAAACGGCACAATCGCCAAAAATCCCACATAACTCAGCGCCGCGATGCCCCGCTCGTGCAGGGAGGTCATCTGTTCGGCCTCATCTTTTGGTAAATCCTGATCGATTGCTTGCGGTTCCTGTTCCGCTTGAGTTTGTTCGTTGGCCATGAGCATTATTTTTTAGTGGTAACTGCTTCGCGAACCAAGCCTAAAATATAGGTGAGAGATTTGAGGGCGTCGTCATTAGCGGGAATCACATAATCCGCCAAATCCGGATCGGCGTTCGAATCAATGATCGCCACCACAGGGATTTTCATGCGGCGCGCTTCGGTCACGGGAATATGATCACGCACCACATCCGCCACAAACATCACATCGGGCAAACCATCCAGCTCTTCAATGCCGGCAAAAGCCGAGGAGAGTTCCTGAATTTTTTTGCGGAGTTTGAGCTGTTCTTTTTTGGTATATTTGGTGAGTTCGCCGCGGGAATCCTGTTCCTTGAGCTGCCGGAAGTAATCGATGCGCTTTTTGATGGTTTTAAAGTTGGTGAGCAGGCCGGGAATCCATTTGTCGGTCACGGTTGGCATTGCGGTCGTCTCGTGAATATCGCGCAATAACGCCCGGCATTGTTGTTTGGTGCCCACAAACAGGATGTTCTTCCCGGTGCGTGCGGATTCGGCCAAAAATTCGAGCGCTTCGGCCAATTTTTGCGCGGTCTTGCGCAAATCAAAAATATGAACTCCGCCTTTGAGCCCATACAAATAGGGCCTCATTTTGGGGTTCCAACGGTGTTTGGGATGACCAAAATGCACTGCGCTCTTGGCCATTTCCTTTAAAGAAATATCTGTCATAAATCCTTGGGGTTAACGCCCTGCTTCGTCACTTTGATCTTTGTGTCCCCCCACTATAGCGAGGAGCCAGGATGGATCAATCGGAAGCAAGACTGGTTTAAATAAATTGCCAATGGAGTTTAGCAGAGTGAACGAAGGGGGGCAAGGAAATAATATTTGACAAATCGATTTTTTAACAGGATAATATCAACCCTTAAAACCAATTCGTGAAGCGACACCTTAAAATCATCATCGCGGCAATCGCGGTATTGCTGGTGAGCGTGCTGTGGCTGAGCTTGTCTTCCTCTTCCGACCAATCGAAATTTGAAACGGTTGTGGCGGAACGACAGGATTTAGTGCAGGAAGTGAATGTGACCGGAACCGTGACTCCTCTTTTAAAGGCGGAATTGGGGTTTGAAAAAAGCGGCATAGTGGAGCAAGTTTATGTTAAAGCTGGAGATAAAGTGCGGGCTCATCAGTCGCTTTTGATGCTGAATCATGAAACCGAAACCATTCAGTATTCGGGGGCACGGGCAAAAACCGAAGCGACTCGCAGTCGTTATCAGGAATTGAACTATCAGCTGGAAGGGGAAAAAATTCAGCTGGAAGAACTGAAAAAGGGCACTCGTCCCGAAGAACTCCGCATCGCCGCCACGAACGTGCGCAACGCCACTTTGGCTCTGGAAGACGCCAAGAAAAATCTGGAACAGACCAACATCAAAACCACAGAGGATTTGGACAACCTGTATCGGGATGTCCCCAACCTTTTGGCTCAGGCGAAAATCCAGGCGGAAGAAGCCCTAAATCGGCAGACGGATATCTTTTTCGACAATCCCAACACCCCCGACGCGCGATTGAGATTCGTCATAGCCCTCGATCACCAAATCCCCGCGGATTTTGAGCAATTGAGAATTCAAGCCGTTCAGGCGCTCGCGCAGTGGAAGCAGGAAGAGCAAGCCCAACAAACGCCTGAAAAACTGGAGGCATTTCTGCTTAAAACGATCGACCGGCTTACCTTTTTGCGAACGTATCTGAACAAAGCCAATGAGGCCGTCACTAAATCACTGGTGCTGACGTCTTCCACGCTGGCTGATTACCAAAATCGCGTGGGCGTGTCCCGGCAAGGAATCGAAGGCAGTCTTCAGCCGCTGAATAATCAATGGCAATTGATCCGCCTGCAAAAAACCATCAACGCCAACGTGATCCAGAACGCCGAAACAAACCGAAACAACGCCCAAAGCGCCCTGGACAATGCAGAGCGAGCCTGGGAACTCAAAAAAGCCGGTTCCACTCCAGGAACCATTCAGGCAAAAACCGCGGCCGTCTCACAAATTCAGGCGGCATTGGTGACCCAGGAAGCCCAGATCCGGCAAGCGGAAGCCGATGAACGGTTTTATGAATCGGAATTGCAAAAGACGGTATTGCAAGCCCCCTTTGCCG
>JAZDOH010000103.1:0-2065 GCA_043798815.1 Candidatus Peregrinibacteria bacterium
GCTGTATACAATAGATATGTCTTGAACAGGCAAGAAAATCATTTATTCATAATTTTTAAGATTTTTTCTGATGCGATACCAGTTTTAAATTATGAATCTGAAAGTTGCCGATATTTTACGGAAAATGAATTAAAAAAAGAGCTTAAAGATAATCCTCAAAATTTTGGCGCAGCTTTTCATTTTGTGGTTAAAACATTTTTTTCTCATTTATTGTAATTAAAAATTTATTGAAAGGCATTATCCCATAGATTAAATGATCTGTTTTTTTCGATAAAATATTTCAAAACGGCGTTTTCCGCGCCGTCTTTTATTGACGCCTAAACGGGAAAATTATATGATGAAGTGACACATTGCTAAGGAGGAAATCATGACCTACGTGGGGCTGAACCTCACCGAGATCACGAATTTTGATACTACTCTAAAACTCGCATGTATGCCAAGGCGGGAGATTACACTCGAAAGGGTTAAAGAACTTCTCGTCAAGGAATACAAGTCTTGTTGCCATACTGAGCATGCCTATATCTTGAAGTTGGTCAAGAGAAGGTGTGAAATTGACATCAAGATTGACTTTTTGCCTTTGAAGTATCCGCTTCGCAAAGGCGACAAAGTAATCATCATCTTCGTGTGCAACATCGTTCACCCACCGCCCACAGAAGGATACTCTTTTGAAGACATGCGCAAGGCGCGGATTAAGTTTTTACTCTACACAATCTCCTGACAAAGAGGTGAGTAAATGATTCACAAAACCCAGGTTGCGTGGACCACTTTTGAGGTTCGTGAATTGCGAAGCTTGGTGCAGGACAAAAAAATGAGCGCGCGCCGCATCTTTAAAGCTCATTTTTTAACACGGCATACAGAAGCTGGCATTAGCAGAAGAATGAGTGAACTTGGCTTGGGAGATCCCAAATACGTGGCGCGGGTAAAAAATGCCAAGCGGTTGAGCAAACAGAGACGAAAGAAACTGACTCAATTTCTCGTAGCTCAAGGCAAGCTGATGCCGGATTCAGACGTGGCGGAAAAGTTCAAAACAAGACGGAGGGTGGTAACATATTACCGCCTTAAGCTGGGCATCCGACTTTCAAATAGCATCCGTTTTACCTCACGGAAATTCATAAAGTCATGTCGCGCAAACTTTAAAGCCCTTCAAAAGGCGCATCAAGAATTTCGCCAATGGTTTTGGGAGAGACGACGCGACACGCTTTATCGGACGCTTGAAAGAGACGCCAGTCAAAACGGGATTAACGTATTTTTTAGGTGCAAATCCTGTGGCGAGCATTGGCCGAGGAATAGCCGATATTTCTATTTCGGCAGAAAGCATTGCGAGGGTGAACAAAGTCTTCTCCCGCAATGCCGCGCTTGTGGGAGATGATTAGGTAAAAAAGTGTTAGGAAGGGAACAACAGCAGACAGACATCTGATCTGCTTTTTTATTTAGCAATAACCACTTTGTTCAAAAAAAAGACAGGCGAAAACCTGTCAAAAAACTACTGATCCAATACGATTGGCGGCGCGAATGCGGCCAGAGCATCCAGCGTTGTTCGGTGGATAGTAAACAGCGCTTCAAGCTTAGTAGGTTTCATGGAAGTTCTGATGGCCTCACCAGCCCCGGCAAAAGCTATAATACCTTTGCGGCTTATCTGTTTGTAGACTCCAAGGAGAGCTCTTTTTGGCTCTTCCGCGATTGTTGGGCACTTGGTGAAGTCCACCACAATCAGATCAGGGTTTTGGCCTAAAGCCGATTGGAGCGCTGAACGCAGGCGTTTTTCATCATCTGAAGCCAAGGAGCCATGAAGGCTTACAATTACAGTTTTTTTGCCGTTAACGTTCCAAACTTCGCCAATGATTGGGATCATGCAATCCTCCTTTATTAGCCTTTAATTATATAATGAATTAAATTAATTGGTAAATAAAAAGAACTCGTTGAACGAGTTCTACATATGTAAGGTTTTCCTAGTGAACAGTTTTAGCTGTTTTTTTGGCACGGTACGTTTACGTCGGGCTATTCTGAGTTTCGGTGCCATTTGAATCGGTAGCGTTCCGACAAAATCATTTCGTCTTCCTGCTTG
>JAZDOH010000029.1:0-4012 GCA_043798815.1 Candidatus Peregrinibacteria bacterium
CCGCCTCAAATCGGCAAGTTCCGCATTGCTCTCACAATGGCAATGATTTTGCAGTGCCTTAAGGGATTTTGCAGAGCCTGCAAAACCTGCAAACTGATTCCCACCGGCGCTCATCCGGATACAACCCTTTTGACGGATAACGGTGAATCGCTCAAAATTGATGACATTCGCACGCTGATTGAAAAAGCCAATCTGACGGCTCAGGGGGAACGCCGGATTTTTGTGATCGAAAACATCGAACGCATGCCGATGGAAGCTCAAAACTCATTCCTTAAAACCCTGGAAGAACCCCCGGGGCGGACCATGTTCCTCATGACGACGTCGCGCATTGGGGATGTGCTGCCCACGATTCAGTCGCGCGTGCGCTCGCATTCCTTGTTCAATGTGGATTCAGAAACGCTGAAGGCCTATTTAAAAAAAGAATTCTCGGGCAATCCCGATTTGGATGAAATCGTGAACATGGCGCAGGGGCGGCCGGGCTTGGCTATTTCGCTCACCCAGGATCCCGCCAAACTACAGGGGCAACGCGAACTGTACCGCAAAATCGAGTCATTTTTAGGAAAAAACAACCTGGCAGGCAAGTTTTTGTTCGTGGAGGAGCTGGTCGACGAAGCGAGTGAATCGGCGGAGCGGTTGGATTGGTTTTTTGACGCCTTTACCCGCTATCTCCGCAAGCTCACGCTCGAGTATTTGGAGCAGGAATATCACCCGCTGAAATCGCGGTTCAACTTGGGGGACCTCGTTGCTCTATTTGAGTCTTTGGAAAAAACCCGTTATCTTATAGATAGAAATGCAAACAAAAAACTGGCCTTGGAAAATTTTTTTATCGCCACTGAAAAGGAATCATGATTGAAGTTTATCTTTTTACCGCCTCACTCCTCCTGATGATTTTGATCCTTGAGCGACGCCATTTTTTGGTGAAGCGCTTCAAGCAACGGATCTTCAAACAAAAGGTGTCAGAAAAAGTGGAAGAGCTGAAAAAGGAAGGAATCGAGGCGCCGGAAAAACGCTTCCGTGAAAGCCTGAGCGCGGAGCAGGAGAAAAAGAAATGGGATGTGATCAAATACAAAGAATTCATGCGACAGGCGGAATTGGCCTTGGCTCGTGAAGAGTGGAAAGTGGCTGAGCCGCTCCTCATCCAAGCCCTGGCTGAAGCCAAAGATGAAGTGCCGGCCTCGTTAAAACTCGTGGACGTTTATTTCAAGACCGATGAATTGAAAAAAGCGGAACATTTGCTGACCCGATTGGCGGAACTGGAACCGAATCATCCCATTATTTTTGCTCGACTCGCCAGAATCCATGTTGCCAAAAAACGCTATAAAGAAGCCATTGCCGCCTACGCGCGCGCATTGGAATTGGATGATAAAAATGAAGAGTGGCTAGTACATTTGGGCAAATTGTATCAATTGCTCATGCGCCCAGGGCTGGCCGCGGAGTGTTTTCGCCGCGCCGCAGAACTGAAGCCGCGTGAAACCGCATACCTTCTGCTTTTGGCGGAATCGTGTGAAAAAGATGAGGATTATGACAACGCCCTGTTCACTTATGAAAAAATCCTGATGCTGGAACCCTATAATGAACGAGCCAAGGAGGCGACGGTAAACGTGCGGCTTAAAATGCAAGAAATCGAAAAATTATTTTCTTTAACGGCCAATGGCCAATTAACCAATGACCCATTGGTCATTGGTCATTAAAGCATTGGTTATTTATTACTATGACTCATTTTGCTGACCAATTAACGCATCGGATCCATCAATTGAATAATCCCACGGTGGTGGGATTGGATCCGCGCCTGAATCAAATTCCTGAATTCATTCGGAAAAAATCCTCCAAACAGTTTAGCAGTGAAACGGAAGCGGCTGCCCATGCGATCCTGGAATTCAACAAGGGGATTATCGAAGCAGTCGCGGATATTGTTCCAGCGGTGAAACCTCAAATCGCTTTTTACGAATGTTTTGGGCCTCATGGCTTGTGGGCGTATCAGGAGACTGTGAAGGCGGCAAAATCCAAGGGGTTGCTGGTGATCGGCGATGTGAAGCGAGGTGACATCGGCACTACGGCGGAAGCCTACGCGCAAGCGCACTTGGGCGGTTTGGAGATGGCGGCGGACGCGGTGACGGTGGTGCCGTTTTTTGGAACGGATGGAATCAGACCGTTCACGGAAATGGCGAAAAAGAATGATCGTGGGGTGTTCATCATGGTTCGCAGTTCCAACCCTTCCGCGGATGAAATTCAGGGGCAAACGCTGGGCGACCATCTGATGGACGAGCACATTGCCGGTTTGGTGGAAGGTTGGGGACGTGATTTGATCGGCGAAAGCGGCTTTTCGCTCGTCGGTGCGGTGGTGGGAGCCACGTATCCGGAAGAAGCACGGACGTTGAGACAACTCATGCCCAATCAAATTTTCCTGGTGCCCGGTTACGGAGCTCAAGGCGGCGCAGCCCAAGACGTAAAAGCGTGTTTCCATGCCAATGGCACCGGAGCGATTGTGAACTCGTCACGCGGAATCATTTTCGCTTACGAAAAATCCGGCGACAAGCAGGAGGCCTATGCCGAAGCCGCACGGAAAGCGGCACTGCAAATGAAAAAGGAACTTGCCGAACTGTTTAGCGCCTGAAATATAAAACAATGATTATTCTCTCTCTATCTGCCGCATCGCATCGTCAAGACCAGGCACTAATCGCTGGGCATGCTCAGCTAATCGCGCGACTTCTCCGGAGGTATCAATTCCCAAAGCGCTGAGGGTGTTGGCTCGTGCGACTAGAGCGTTGGCGGTACTTTCGAGTGTCCGTAAATTTGCGGCCACCACGGGATCCACCGGCTCAAAGAGCCGTTCCCAACTTCTTATGAGTTTGTTGGCCAACAATGTCGCGGCTAAAAAAACCATAAGAAACGGGAGCCAGTAAGCGGTTTTATCTCCGATCTCCTTCCAGCGATCCAATTCTCTACGCACTTCCCGATATTTTTGCATTACCTGTGTGTGCTCAGCCGCGTCCTTGATAGCTTTTTGGGCGGTTTTTTTGGCATCCGTTAAGGTGTCTCTGGCTTTTTGGAGCGATTCTGATTTTCGACCTTCTTGTTTCGGAGTTTCTTCCTCATTTTCTTCTTCTGGTGTTGGCGCTGGCTCAACTTGAGAGGGTGGATTATGGGAGTACCCTGTTAACTCATGATATTCATTTTCTACGGCGTTCCCCACAACGGCACCGGAAAAGATACCAACTGCTACAGCGGGAATCAGGGGCGCCAAGGCCCGACCGATTGCACGACGAATACCATTCACTTCACGCAATTTAATTTGCTCCAAGGGCTGATGAACATTTCCTGCGACTTTTTCGTTGTGTGCTACGGGGTCTGGATTTTTTTGGGCCATGGTGCTTTAAAAAATATCTTATTATTATAGTCTTTTTTCACCTAAAAATCAATTGCATAAGGAAATTCTGTTAAAATGAGGGCGCGATTTTATGCTCCAACTAAAACCCCTCCGGCATTTTGTTGAAAATTTTTTGAAGCCTCTTGTGATTTTGGCGGGAATTGGGGTATACGGTTTATTCACCCTGTCGGGAAATGAGGAAGTGGGTTCGTGGCTGTTGATCGCCCTGATTTGTTTGGGAAGTTACAGGCTTTTTATCGAAATGGCCCGGCGTTTGTGGCAACGACGATTCGCGTTGGATTACATTGCGCTGGGCGCTGTGCTGATCTCCATTTACACCCACCAATGGCTGGTGGGCGCCGTGATCGCGTTGATGCTGGCAACGGGTCAGGATTTGGAAAAATACGCCGTGTATCAAGCTAAAAAATCTTTGACCGCGCTGATCGACCGCATCCCGGATGAAGTGTTGCGTTGGGTTGGAAATGCCCCTGGTAACAAAGCTAAAATCAGTGAAATTGAGATCGGAGAAGAAATTTTTGTACGCAAGGGCGAAGTGATTCCGCTCGACGGCATTCTGGTTTCAGAAAACGCGCTGACGGACGAATCTTCACTGACCGGAGAACCGTGCTTTTTTGAAAAGTTTTC
>JAZDOH010000032.1:0-7839 GCA_043798815.1 Candidatus Peregrinibacteria bacterium
CAAAATAATCAGCTCATCAATCAGCCCGGCTTTTTTTAATGACGCGTAAAGAGTTGGTCCTGGTTCAACCAGAACCGAGGAAATTCCCTGCTTGGCCAGATGGGCTAGGAGTTTTTTGAGATTCACTTGTTTTTGGGTAGGACTGATCCACACATTGTCATCCCCGCGAAGGCGGGGATCTAGATTCCCGTTTTCACGGGAATGACATAGAACGCGGGAATGACGTTGGGTAGTGGCGATGATATAATTCTTATCCTTCAAAACCCGTGCGTTACGGGGAATGCGTAATTTGGAATCGAGGATGACGCGCAGTGGGTCCGCCCCTTTGGCATGCCGGACGGTGAGGAGGGGGTCATCGGCAATAACCGTATTCACGCCGACCATAATCGCCTGGTGCTGAGCACGGAGTTGGTGGACCAGGCGATCTTGAACTTTATTAGTAATCCGGACGGGTTTGCCTTTTAGGCCGGCCACAAATCCATCGGCGCTCACAGCAATTTTGGCAGTGATGTAAGGCCGTTTTTTAGTGACCCAAGTAAAAAAGAACTTATTGAGCTCCTGGCATTGCTGCGCAATGGATTCTTTCAAAAACGTAATTGGTAATTCGTAATTCGTAATTCGTTTTTGGAATGGGTCATGCGAACCAGCGACAACACGCTTAATGCCAACTTTTTCGATCGCTTCCGTACATGGCGGAGTTTTTCCCCAATGTTGGCAAGGTTCGAGTGTTACGTAAAGAGTTGCACCACTGAGATCTTGGGTATGCCGTACAGAGCGGATTGCGTTCGCCTCCGCATGCGACCCGCCAAATTTTTTATGCCATCCTTCACCAATAATTCGGTCATTTTTCACAATTACTGCACCCACCATTGGATTTGGAGAAACCGCCCGCCCGCCACGAGCCGCCAACATGAGCGCCCTTCGTATAAATTTTTTATCTTTCAATGTGTAAGCGTAGCCATTCTTTTCCTCGCTGCTTCAACCCCTTCAATTTCACCAGGAGTTAGCAGATGGCAATCAAGACCAGCTGGAATATCATCATTCCTTCCCACCCCGACTGATAACGCTAATGCTTCTAAATCTCCACTTACTCCAGCTCCCACAACCCGTTCTCTAAAATTTCTTAATGCATTAGTAACACTGCTATGACCAGCTACAATAAGCAAAAAGAAATTTTCTCCGTCTGGTCCGCTTAAAAGTTGTGTAATTGCCGCATCAACCTCGGAAGCTCCTTCTTCTCTGGCTGTTAAACCTGACATAATATAAAAATTAAGTTATTAAAATTTTACCATCATTTTTGAATGGAATAAACCATTTCCCCAACAACAACTTTTTTTGTAACTTTAATGCCAATATCATCTCCGAGGTTGGCGCTAAAAACATCCTGGCGATCGATTTGCATTGATTTGAGTGTTTGCTTAAAGGGGCCTTTTTCGCCAATCAATTGCAGACGGTCTCCGATTTTAATGGGCGCGCTTAATTGTAAAACAGCCACTTTAATTTTATCGAAAAAATGAGTGACAGTACCAACAGGAATTAATGTTGGTTCCGGTTTGGCAATAAATTCTTCCATAAAAGGAGCGGCAAAAGTAATCACTTTCTGCTTTCGCCGAACCACCGGAGCAACGACGCGCACAGGAGGGGTGGGGATCATTGAGGGGCTGTAAGCGGCGCGAGGCGATGCAACAAGCGCCACAGGTTTAATGGTGCTTTTGCCCAACTGGTTGCGCCGCATAAACGCCGGAATTTTGAGCGGATCAATTTCCATCAAAGAAAGCATACCAAAAAAATTACTGAAGTGCATGTATCGCACAACAGGCCGACCAGCCAAAAAGGCATGGAGTCGATCTTATATCTATCTTATATCGACTTGATATCTATCTGACTCCAGGCTTAAAACACGTGACACCAAGAAGGTTTAAAATTCAATCAACTTGACTCCAAGGCTTGAACGCGATACGCTAATTGCCGTTTTGTAGCATCCAAATGAATTTAATGAAAAAGATTAATTTTTTAGTGACTGATTCTCTATATCAGCAAATCGAGAAAGTAATATCGCGACTTGGTATTAACAGCAAGGCGGAATTTTTTCGTATGCTCGCAGTTAATTATTTAAAAGATTGTAATATTCCGCCGCCGCCGTCATCGTCATCGCCTACCCACCGTCACAAGTCAAAACAAAGACTGACCAAAGATGAAAAAACACTACTTTCTGTTTTGAGCGCAGACCCTCTATTAGCGGATGAATTGGTGAATAAAACCGGACTGCCGGTGCAAAAAGTGTTGGCTTTGCTGACTCAATTGTTTGTAAAAAATTTAATAAGAGAAGTCGGCCCGCGTTGGGTTTTAAATGAATAAATTGTATGCCATCAAAATTATATAGTGTAGAGTTGCAGGGGTTAGAAGCCTGCTTAGTGGAAATTGAAGTGGATAAGTTGGGGGGAATCCCCTGTTTCACCATTGTGGGCTTGCCGGATGCGGCGATCAAAGAAGCGAGTGAGCGGGTGAAAAGCGCGATCAAGAATTCCAATCTTTTTTTCCCGCGAAGTAAAATCGTGGTGAATCTGGCGCCTGCGGATCTTCGAAAGATCGGCCCGCGATATGATTTGGCCATTGCTTTGGGCATTTTGGCACTGGAAGATTTGTGCGACAAGCATCAATTTAAAAATACGATTTTAATCGGTGAGCTCGCGCTTGATGGAAACGTGCGGCCGGTGACGGGGATTTTGAGTAGTGTGGATTTTGCGCGCAAAACCGGGTTTAAAAAAATCATTGTCCCGGCGGCCAACGCGAGTGAAGCGGCAATGATTCAGGGAATTGAAATTCTCCCCGTACAAACCCTCAAAGAAGCGGTGGCCTTTTTGCAAAATGAAACGTGTGCTTTGCCCATCAAACCCATCACAGAAGCGCCGCGGCGCGTGGTGGAGGTGGACATGGCGCTCATCCGCGGGCAACAACAGGCAAAGCGGGCGCTCGAAGTCGTCGCGGCTGGCGGGCACAATATACTTTTCTTCGGCCCCCCCGGCGCTGGCAAAACCTTATTAGCCCGAGCCATGGCTGGCATTTTGCCCAGCATGACCCAAGACGAAATGCTCGAAGTCAGCAAGGTTTATTCGATCGCAGGGTTACTCCCCAAAAACCAACCGCTCATTACCGAACGGCCTTTTCGCGCTGTCCACCACACGGCTTCAGCCGTCAGTATCGTGGGTGGGGGTGACGTACCCAAACCCGGCGAAATTTCACTTTCTCATCGTGGTGTGTTGTTTTTAGATGAGATCGCGGAATTCCCCGGCTCCGTTCTTGATGTGCTCCGTCAGCCCATGGAGCATAAATTCATCACGGTTTCCCGCGCCAAGGGGACCCACACATACCCAGCCCAATTCATTTTGGTGGCGGCCATGAATCCATGCCCCTGTGGATTTTTTGACGACAAAAAACCGCATGGGAGAAAATGCATTTGCCGGAACCATGAAATCCGCAATTACCAAAAACGAATTTCAGGCCCGTTGCTCGACCGCATCGACATGTACCTGAACATCCAACCGGTGAACACCAAAGATTTGGACGCCCAATCCGATGCCGAAAGCTCACAAGAGATCAGGGTTCGGGTGGAACGGGCGGCTCAAATCCAGCGAGACCGCTTCAAACACCGTCCCATCAAATTCAATGCGGAAATGCAGAACGTGGATTTGGAGAAACATTGCCACATGACTCCTGCCGCAAAAACGTTATTGCTCACCACGGCAAACTCTGCGGGTTTGAGCGCACGTGGTTATCATCGCATCATCAAAGTAGCTCGTACTGTAGCCGATCTGGAAGGGGCGGAGGTACTACAATCCGTCCATATTTCCGAAGCGGCACAATACAGAAATAGGATTTTCTAAACCTTATTTTTTTGCTTATTTAAGCCACAAAACAAGCATGGCACTTTTTTTCGATTTGCATTTTTTTATCACAAGTGCTATACTGGGGACAATTTTACGAATAAAAAACATGTCAGAAGACTTAAATGCCTGGATACAAAAAAATATCCCAGCCAATCAACAAACCAAACACCAAAAAGACTTCCAACCCAAAAACCGCCCCCCTCAAAACCGATCGGTTTTTCACCGGAACCTTAAAAATCCCGTACCTCAGTCTCATCCTCATCCAACCAACCCAAAAGAAGGGGAGCCGCGCATGCGCATCATCCCACTGGGGGGTTTGGAGGAAGTGGGCAAAAACATCATGGCCATCGAATATGGCAATGACATTGTGGTCATCGACAGCGGAATGTCTTTCGCCGGACCCGAAATGCTCGGCGTGGATTATATCGTTCCCGATGTGACGTATTTGGAACAACGCAAGCGCAACGTGCGAGGCATTGTGTTCACCCACGGACATCTGGACCACATCGGCGCCGTGCAATACGTATTGCCACGATTGGGCAATCCACCACTCTATGCCACCAAACTGAATGCCGGTCTCATCCGGAATCGTTTGGAGGAATTCGGTTTAGACAAAGCCGCTAAAATTCACATTTATGACGAAAACTCCAAACTGAAATTGGGGCAGTTTGAAGTGGAATTTTTCCGCGTCAACCACAGCATCCCGGAAGGAATGGGAGTTTACATAAAATCCCCCGTTGGCAGCGCGATACACACCGGTGACTTTAAGTTTGATTACCAGCCAGCCATCGACAAACCGGCTGACCTGCAACGCATTGCAGAACTCGGGAGCCGTGGCATAGACGTTCTGATGATTGACAGCACCAATGCTTTAAAACCCGGGTTCTGTGTCTCCGAACAAAAAATCGCGGAACAATTGGAAGAGGTGATTGCCAAAACCAAAGGCCGCCTCATCATCACCGCTTTTTCTTCTCTGATCGGCCGCCTCAACCAAATTTGCAATATTGCTTCGCGTTACAACCGCAAAGTATTCCTTTCGGGTCGTTCCATGATCGGGAACATGGAGCTGGCTGAAAAACTTGGTTATACAACTTATCCCAAAGGTACGGTCCGCCCCATTTCACCGGCAGCAAACAATCTTCCTCCGAGCCAGGTGATCCTTTTGACCACGGGCGCTCAGGGGGAAACCATGAGCGCGCTAACGCGCATGGCTATGGGAGAACACGCGCAAATCAAGATACGAGAAACCGATACGGTGGTCCTTTCCGCCAGCCCCATCCCGGGCAACGAGCTCGCCATTGTGAATGTGATTAATAATTTATATTCCCTAGGAGCCAAGGTGATCACGAACGGACAAATGGACGTGCACACCTCCGGCCACGCGCATCAGGAAGAGTTAAAATTGATGTATTCACTTGTAAAACCGCGCTGCTACGTCCCCATCCATGGCGAACTGTACATGCGCATCGGGCATGGGGAATTCATCAAGGAAATCGGAGATCACAACCTCCACATCAACATTCTCGAGAATGGAGATGTATTGGAAGTGGGCAAGCACGGCATACGCAAATCCAAAGAAAAAATTCCAGCCAATGATATTTTAGTCGATGGACTTGGATTTGGGGACATTGGCAGCCGGGTAATCCAGGAGCGAAAAACCATGTCGCAGGACGGAATTCTCCTTGTTTTATTCCGCGCCTATCAGGAAAGCAGACGCCTGGTCGCTGAGCCGGACATCATGTCGCGGGGATTTGTGTACGTCAAAGAATCCCAAGCCATCGCCCAGGAAACCAAACAAGTGGCTAAAAAGGCTTTTGAAACCGTCATCCAAAGCAACAAGACTATCGAGCTTAAAGAGCTAAAAAAAGAGGTTGCTCTGCACATTTCCCGCTTCATCCGTAAACGCCTGGGCCGCGAACCCATGATTTTACCCATTGTGATGTATGTTTAACGCCTACTCTCTCATTGTTTTATTTTTTCTCGGTCTGGCAGGCGGAAGCTTCGCAAGCGTAGTCATCCACCGTTTGCACACCAAAGAACGAGGGATTTTTTGGGGTCGTTCCAAGTGTCCCAAATGCCAGGAAACTCTGGCCGCCCGCGATCTCATCCCGCTCGTGAGTTTTGTGATCAATCAATTCAAATGCCGATTTTGCAAAGAACGCATCAGCTGGCATTACCCCATCTTGGAATTGGTGATGGGGATCGCCTTCCCACTGACCGCTTTTCTTTTGATGACAACGGGGACTGTTGATCCAACGAAAGTTTTTTGGATGCTGCCGTTTTACCTTTTTGTCACTTTCATTTTTATCCTTCTTTCTTTTTACGATTTGTACTTTCAGGAAGTACCGGATGTGATTGTGCTCCCAGCGATTGTAGTGAGTCTTTTGGTGGCGCTCGTAGGCAATATCCACCCAAACTCTAATCTGATTGCTGGCATTGCCCTTCCTCTCGTTTTCTTTGGCACCCTGTTTGTAGCCTCCCGTGGTCAGTGGCTCGGCGGCGGAGATGTGAGAATTGGAGCGCTCATGGGAGTCCTCCTGAGCTGGCCTCAAATTTTGGTTGGATTGTTTCTCGGTTACCTTTTGGGCGCCGTGTACAGCCTTATCGGCTTGGCAACTAAAAAATTCCAACGCAAATCCCACATTCCCTTTGCCCCATTTTTGTTTGCAGGCACTTACCTGACTCTTTTTTGGGGCGAAAAAATGATCGAGTGGTATTTGAGTTTTTAAACCTCTCATTTTCCTGAGTATGTGCTACAGCAAAGAAGTACAACTCGCCACTGGAAGTACCATAAGCCTTTTCAGCGTATTTTATTACGTTTATTACTCCCTAAAATACAAAATGCACCCAGTGTGGGTGAAGCAATTTGTAACGTACGTTTTGTTGGGATTTTTGTGCATAGGGGGTCACCAACTTTTTGAATTTTTCTCCTTGTCCACGGGGAACCAAATAATTTATAAGATTGGTCTGCTGATATCCATTTCCTCGATGTATTTCTTTTTTCGCTCTCTGGAGGTTCTTTTGAACGAAAATATTCACAGTAAGATAGTTTTGGTGATTATTATTTTGATAGCTCTCCATACCTTTTTAGCTGAATTGTCCTTTGCTCCGTATTCGTTTTATTTAAGACACAATTCCGTTTTCGTCTGGGCTTCGGTTTACATGTTGTTTTTTATCTATTTCCACGTGTGTGCCCTCCGTGGCAGAAAGCTGCTAAAAGATGAGCAATCCAAAAAAGCGGTCATGACTTATCTGCTGGCCGCAATGGATATTTCTTTCCTGTTGAGTGTGGCCTACGTGATCTGGGGATATTTTCAGCACTCGGTGAATGTGTGCACAGATAGCCCCTCTATTTGGTGTACTTTTTTTGTGATACAAGTGTTCGCAATCCCCTGGTTTTTATCCAGACTGCCTAAGCTCATTCACCATCCTGGCCATCAAACGACTGAGAGCTTAAAGGAAACGCTCTTCAATTTTTTGATCTCCTCAATCATCTTGCTAATCCTCATTTCCACTTTGCCATTTTTTAGATGTTTGAGCTTGAAATATGTATTTCCTTAAAAAATTTTCGCCTGGAAATGTGATATAATTCAAACAGTGAATCTTATCGTAATATCTATGAAAAAACTCATTCTCGCTTTTTTAGTGAGCGTTCTCATTTTCCCGATCAGCACTAAGGCCACCAACCTTGGTGAAACGTTAAAACCCGTCATCACGGCAAACAATGCGGTTCGCGTGAGTAACAACATCATTTTTGATGCATCAGCCTCGCTGGTGCTCGACAATCGTTTCGCGCCAACTTTTAGTTGGAATTTTGGTGATGGAACCTTTGGAAGGGGTGATAACGTAGTGCACGCCTATCGTGAGCCAGGACAATACACAGTAAAACTGACTCTCGCTCAAGGATCTGAATCGGCCACTATCATGCAAGATGTATTCGCGTATCAAAAAC
>JAZDOH010000083.1:0-21742 GCA_043798815.1 Candidatus Peregrinibacteria bacterium
AAAGTAATTCTTTTCTTTCACAAGTGTCGGCGCCTTTTTGTGGTTCGGACATTTTCCGTCCACAAGTTCATGCGGAGCCATGAAGGTTTCGCAACCCTCGCAATACAGTCCTTCATACTCTTTTTCATAAATATCCCCGGCATCGCGCAATTTTTTCCAGATCTTTTGGCACGCCGGCCAATGGCGTTTTTGATCGGTGGTGCGAATGAAATCATCGTAGGAAAGACTCAAAATCTCTTTCAGACTCCGGAAAATGGCGGAATTTTTATCCGCCAAATCTTGCGGTGCAATCCCCTGCTCTTTGGCCGTGTTAAAGAGCTTTACGCCGTATTCATCCGTGCCAATGGAAAAGCGCACGTCAAAACCCATGAGCCGCTTGTATCGGGCAATGGCATCCGCCTCAATGAACTCCATGGCATGCCCCATGTGGGGAACGCCGTTCACGTAAGCAATCGCTGTGCAAATGTAAAATGTTTTGGACATAACAGAATCATTGTAGATCAAGAATACTTGCGACGCAAAAGGTGAGCGGCCTCCACCTCATTTTTGAGTTTTTGATACGCTTCATCCAAAGGAACTTCCGCTTGGGAGCCGGGAGCGAAACCGCAATCGGGATTCAGGATGATTCGCTCGGGCGCGATGTACCGGAGGGCTTTCTCGACTCGAGCAACGATTTCTTCGGGGGTATCGATGTGCTCAAACCGACAATCAACACAACCAAGACCTACCACGGCCTTCTTAGGCAATCCTTTTAGCGCGGAAAAATCACCGGCTACCGGAATACTATATTCCAGGACAAATTGATCAACATCAATAGTTGATATTAAAGGAATAATCGAATCATAACCGCCTTTGCCGATCCAACCTTGTCTGCCCTTGTTACGGCGACAAAGATGAAGCGCTATTTCAATCCCATCAATCCCTTTCGTCACTTCGTTGACGACTGAACAAGCGTAAGCCAGTTCCTGCTCAGGATTAGCGTATTGCTGGCGTAATTCCCTGTCAACAAAGAGACAGATATGTGGATCGTCGATTTGGGCGATATCCGCGCCCGCATCGCGAAGCAACAGAATCTCGTTACGGAGAATGGGAATAAGATCGGCTACAAAAGCTTCTCGGGTTTCGTAAGCATTCGAAGATCGTTCCAAATTCCACAGCCGTTCGCCGAGAAGATAGGGCGAAGGCAGGCAAACTTTGATTTTTCTAGACGTGTGTTTTTTAAGAAAAGCGGCCTCGCGTGCAAAGAACCCTGGACGATCGTAGCGAAGTTTTTGAGTTACAGTATGCCAGGAACGGCCATCCTCGGGATTGAAAAAATGTTCCAACCCATCCACAATATTTCCAATCACTCCCACATAGGACTTTCGGCGCCATTCTCCATCGCTGATGATGTCCAGGCCAGCCTGTTCCTGCAATGCGATGGCATAAAGGACTGCTTTATCCATGAGGGGTGAAAAAGGATTACCGTCCTTTAAAATGATATCCTGCACGAATTGAGGGCGCGGAAGACTGCCTACGACACCGGCTGGAAAAAGGAGAGAAGCCGGTAGCCAATGTTTATTGGCGTAAGCGAGGTCTTCCAATGTATCGATTTCAATATAATTTCCATGAGTCGTAACATAATTTATTTTGACTCCCTTTTCGGCCAAATGATTCAAAAAATGAATGAGGTAAGCTTTATTGAGCGGGATTTTATCTTCAAAATGAAACAAAGAGTTTAATTTTTCATATTCTTGTTTAAAAATCAGGGCGCCATACGGTGAAAATTTGGCCACACCGATAAATTCGCCAAAAGCCTCGGTTTCAGAAATATCCCGGTGAAACCGAGTGACAATCCCCCCTTCTACAAGAACTTTCTCCGCGTCGCTGGAAGGATGTTTGCTCCGATGGCGATAACGGCTCTTCCAGTCGGTATCGATCGCAACCACAATATCTCCGGATGCCGCGAGAAGTTTTTTGACGACTTCTTGGGTGTACAAAATGTCAGAATAAGAACAAATGAATCCGTCATCCATGTCATCTGCCGCGAAAAAAAGGGACTGCAGGATATTGTTCGTTTCCCACGCCTCATTATGACGAAACGTGAAACGAGGATACTCTTGTCGAATGACGTCGATCAAATAACCTCCGATAAAAATAATATCCTTAAAATCATTCACAAGATGCGCCTGGAGGATCCAGTCCAGAATCCTCTTGCCTTTGATCTCAGTGAACGTTTTGGGTTCTGTATCGGTCAGGTATTCCAGACGCCGACCCCGGCCGGCGCCAATGATGATGGTTTTCATAAAAATAGAGTTAAAAAGATTATGGAAGACTCCGGGCAATCGCGCAGGCAAATTCATCGGGAGAATCAGTGTCATAAGGCAATGTTTCTATTTCGAGAAGGTCAACTTCAAAACCAGCCGCCTCTAGATTCTGCTGAAGAGTGGCTGGTTCCATAAAATACCGGGGATGACCATCCTGACAGAGGCGGGACGTATAGCCCGCCCCCCGCTCCAGGCAAACGCTTTTTCCGGGACTATTAAAGGGGGAACGCGGAGTTTTTTGCTGAATGGCCAAAACTCCATTTTCTCGTAACAAAAACCGGACAGATTTCAAAAGGTGAGACAGGTAACCTGGAGGTGACAAATGAAACACCGACGTGGCCGTCACCGCATCAACGTTTCCTATTAACGTCGTATCTCGGGCGACAAGATCCTCCAAAGTCCCCTGTCTTATTTTAACTCTTTCAGCATCTCCATTTAACTGGCTCATCACTCGGCAGCGGGCTTGTTTTACAGCGGTTATTGAAGAATCCAGGCCGATGACCCGCCTGACCCCGTGCTGGACAAGTGCAATCACATCCCGACCATTCCCAGTGCCAACATCAACCGCTAGAGAAATACCATCCAAATGCGAATGGCGCGCAAAATGTTCAATGATTTTATTGGGAGTATCCTGACGAATAAAAGAGCGTTTTCGAGTTTGGTGTTCCCGGTCGTAATCCGGAGGAGGTGTATATCCCGAAAGACTCAATAAATGATCCCCTTGCAACGTCTCGTCTAATTTTTGGCGGCCCTCGGAAGCCAAAAGGAACAAATTCGCTGCATAACGGACTAAAACGGGAATTTTTATCAAAGGAAGTCCCAAATCACGTGTCTCCTGGAGTAAATCAGCAAGTACGGGATCACGATCTGATTCCAGCCATCGCTGGACTGCAGGCTGAAATGAGCTCCCAAGGAGAGGGATTTGCTCTGAATTTGCGCAATCAGGAAAAGGCATTTGATAAATCCGTCCAGCCAGATCTGTTAAAAAAGGAGACGGAGGAAGCATAAGAATATCAGTTAAAAAATTTTAATCTCTTTTTCCATCGCAGTACCGTACTGGGGCTAACCTTAGTCAGTTTCGCGATTTTCCGGATGGAAAATCCTGCGCTCAGGAGCTGAAGTGCGCGGCGGCTCCGGATTTCCTGCGTTCGAAGTCCATAATGAAAGGTATGCCGGTGGGCAACCCAGGTTTTTTTGCAACTTCGGCATCGAAAACGGTTAGTTCGTCGATCATGAGTCGCTATCTCTTGTTTTTGACAATGGGGACAAGTCATAAAAAATGTATTTAAAAAAACCCCGCGGAATCGGAACTCCGTGGGGCTTCTCATTGTGGATCAAACGTTAAATGAGCCTGCCACGAAATTCCGTGGAGCTCATCATCATGCAGGTATTTGAAACGGCAAAAGTAGTCATTTGCACCCAGCGTAACTCAATTTTTGACAAAAATCAATACAATTGTATTCATATAGCGTGAAATCTCACCCCGCTGTCATTTAAAAAACTTTTCTCAAAGCATTTACAAATTCCTCCGGACTGACTTTTGCTTGCCGTAAAATTCCACGCAATGTTCCAATGGCCAGTTCACGGTGCAATGGAACGACGCAACCAAAAATATCGTCTCGTGTTTCTTTTTTGAGTACCACATGACTTCCCTTTTGCCGCACCGCAATAAAACCCAGTTTCGTTAATGCCTGAATTGCTTTTTTCCCTGAAAGACGTGGTATTTTAGGCATGGGACAAACTGAATTTCCTAACCGTAGAAGGCTCTCGATCAGCTAATGGAAATTCTTCCAAATAAAGCTCCGTCGCTTCTTTAAGATTAGCCAAGGCTTCTTTTTCGGTTTTCCCCTGACTTACCGTTCCAATTTCCGGACATTCGGCGACAAATAGTTTTCCTTCCCTATGCACAAATGCTGTAAAAGTTTTCATAAAGTCATTAAATCAGCTGAATTATACCGTGCTCCTGTAAACCAAATCAATCACATTCGTGATGATGGCGTAGGCCAAAATCACGACTAAAAGTCCGATGAGCGCGAATTTGATGGTTTTTTTAGCTGCTTCCATTTGTTCCTGGGTTCCGAACGAAACGATGTAGCGCACGCCGCCGATGACCAAAAGCAATACGGCGATGCTGCCGGAGGCGTACAGGATCAGATTGATGGCGAATTGAAGCGCGTCTGTGATTTTGGTTTCCACCGAAGCGTCGCCAAGACGGCCTGTGGGCAGGTTTTCTGGCCGGTACACTTCATGCCGGAAGTCATCGATGGTGATCCCCAACGCATTCGAAATCGTGAGAGGAAGCAGAAGCAAGGCGCCCAAAATGAAATGCAAAAGTTTTTTCATATGAAGTTGAAAAAGTCGATGTTCGTGATCGCCTTGGTGAGAGCAAAGGCCAACGCCACAAATACAAAACCGATGAGCGAGTAATATAGGATTTTTTTCGCCTGTGTGTGAAATTCCTCATTGTCGAATGCAATGACGAGCAAAATCGAGGCCACGACCAGTCCGCTAAGAATCGCGAGCCAGGCAAAGCGGAATAGCTGGCGAATGGCCTGAGGAATAAAATCCTGCATCAAATCCCCTTGTGGCACCGTCCCCTCTCCGCCGCCGGGACGGGCGGGGCTAAAGATGAACCGATTCACATCGTTGACGGCATTGAGCGCGGCGCGTTCAGCGTCCAAAAATTCCTGATCCGCCTCAAAAGGACCTTCATTCCCTTCCGGCACAATATGATTGGCGGCGCTTAGGTCTTTGAACGTGTTGACTTTATCTTCGGCAACTTCAAGCAAATCAACTTCTTCACCCGTAACCAATTTAAAATTCTTCAAACCTTCTTTCTTTGGATCATTTGAATTCATGCCTTCCACACGGGTGTGGAGCAAGTCAAACGCCCCCACCGCAACGACCTGACGCGCCTCGAGTGAATCCTTAAAGTCGTCCCGCGCATTGGCAAAAGCCAGGTTATTTCCCAGGAGCAACACCAGTCCAATGATGGCTAAAAATCGCTTCATGGTTGAGGGGGTGGGGTGAAAGAAAAATTCGTGATGACCGTGACGATGCCAAAGGCTACAATCGTGATCACCAATCCGATCAGAGCGTATTGAACGGTTTTTTGCGCCGCCTGACGCTTTTCCTGATTCCCGTAAGACGTTATGAACTGGTAACCTCCGATGATGAGAACAGCAACCGCCAAAGCCGCTCCCAGCCCCAAAGCGTATCGAATGACAAAGGGAATGAGTTTGGCGAAAACAAAGCTGGTTTTAATGTCCGTAGCAGAGAAATTTCCGCCAGGCAACACATCCCCACCCACCGGCGTGCTCAGATTCACTTCACGGCTTCCCAGCGGCGCGGCCGAAGCCGCTTCCGCCATCCACAAAAGTCCGAGGATGAGTAAGGTTTTAAAACGCAAAGAAGGTGGGGTTGATGGTGTAAAGAATGAGAGAGGCCAAAAACCAAATGAGCATGCCGACAATGGCTTTTGTAATCCGGGTTTTCCCCGCGTCATATTTGGTTTGGTCACCGGAAGAAGCGGTCATCTGAATTCCTCCGACGATGATGAACAGCACCACCACACTCACGATGATGCCGGACATGTATTGGTAAATAAGACCGAGATAATTATAAAACAAAGTAAGCCCCTGGCTTTCTTTCTGTCCCAAAGAACAATTCTCCCGACGTCTTCCATTCTCGATGACGGTATCGCAAGGAGAAAAAGCTAAAATGGCCTGCACGGGTCCGCGCGCCGGTGGACGAATCGATGATCCGTTCCACAGCTCGTACACGCAACCTTTTTCTTCCGCAGTGTCGGAACATTTAGTGACGACAAATAAATCGTAATTGGCGCGGCCGCCAATCGGCTCTTCCAAATACAGGCAATTTTTAGGAGTCACATTCCGAATCGGATTGGTGCCAATGGGTTTGCTGGTACAGTCTGAAACACTGGTGGCATCCGGAGCGTTTGCCACCGTGGTGCTGCTGGAATTACTGCCGGACGCAGCGGTTTGCCCTGTTGCTTCACCTTGGGCCAAAACGAAAGGTGCAAAAAAACTGGTGAGCAAAGCAATCCCGATGATGAAACGAGCGGCTTTAACCATAAATGCTCTTAATGAGAAGTTGGACGGTTTGAACCATGATATAGGCGCCAAGCGCCGCAACCAGCCCGATCAGCGATTTAAAGATAAAAGACTTTCCGTTGGTCACCCATTGTTCACGACCCCCGGAGGCGAGAATCATGAACCCACCCACCATGATCATCAGCACCGATGCGGTTCCAATGGTGGCCGCCATGATGGTAATGGCCCGGTTGAAAACGAAATTAATTCCCTGGCGGATGTATTTTTCCTCTTTTACATCTTCATGAGTGATCGAGCGCAAATCAAACATAAAAAACTCGCTTTGCAGCGCCGCTGAATTTTGTGTCGGATCTTGCTGTGGAGTACCCGCCGCGTACGCAGGGATGACTGAAAACAGATTCAGCGCGATCACCCATACGAGGAAGAGTTTTTTGAACATGTTTAAATAATCTAATTATTATAGCAGAAATAAGCCCAAAAAGCAACGAGTTTAGCTCTCCATCGTTTCCGCGATCAGCCGCCGTGGAGTGTCTTTGATTTTTATTCTGATTTCATCCACAGGTTTTGGCCCCTCAATCACTGGAACATCCATTTTTCCGCCCGCTTTGCCATCGGTGATCTTCAAGACGTCTTTGTCCACCTTTTCAAGCTCTTTTCCCGCGTTGTTATAGGCGTTCACCGTAGTACCAAGATGATTGCCGATTTTAACGAAATAATCCTGATACGCGTTTAAATGACGCCCCAAATCCCCCACTCGTTTCTGGATTTCTTTGGCTGACTCCTCGATCGCGAGCGCCCGCAGTGCGTGCATCACCGTTTGCAGATACGCGTAAAAGGTCATGGGGGAAACCATGATAACATGTTGGCGGAAAGCGTAGTCGATGAGATCCACGGTATTGATCTCGAGCGATCCCACCTTGTGGGTGAGCAGGTTATAAAACACCCCGTCCGCCGGAATGAACATGAAAGCGAACTCCGTGGTTCCCTCGCCAGGTCGGACGTATTTGGACGTTTCGTCGATTCGTTTTTTGAGATCGGTTTTAAACTCTTTGTGCAGCGCCAAACGTTTTCCATCGTCCTGCTCCTCCATGATGCGGTTGTAGTTTTCGAGCGAGAATTTGGCGTCGATCGGAATGATTTTATCGTTCACGCGGATGATCGCGTCCACCACCTCACCGCCCTTGAACCCGTATTGCATTTGGAAACTGGAAGGCGGCAGTACATTGCTGAGGAGATTTTCGAGAAAAAATTCACCCAAAATTCCGCGCTGTTTGGGATTGCGAAGCGTGTTTTCGAGCGTTTTCAATTGGGTGGCAAAACCGACGATTTGCTTATTGGTCTCTTGTAATTCCGTGAGACGGGTTGTGACCTGTTTGGCCTGATCCGCCACATCTTTGACGATTTTGGCACTGGTGGCGAATTGTTTTTGGAGCGACTCTGAAAGGGTCTTGTCCTGCATTTTCATCCCCTTCTCAAATTTCTCCTCCAATTTGCTCAGATATTGCTGGAGCATGAGGAGAGATTGGTCGTCTTGCTTTGGCTTCACCGTCTGTAGGATTTTATAGCCCAAAGCTAAAAGAGAAACAATACCGACAACAATAAGAATGATGGGGAGGGTCATGAGATTTTAATTAGGTTTTTATGATACCAATTTTAGCGGCAAATTGCCAGGCATGGACTTGATGCTCGAGTTGATCGGCTAACAAATCTTCCTGAACCTCAAGATCGTAATGCGCCTGACTATTAAGCCAAAATTTTGGAGAATTACCAAAAAATTTCCCTAACCGTAAGGCCGTGTCTGCCGTGATGGCACGCTTTCCGTGTACGATCTCATTGATACGCCTCGGAGGCACGCTGATGTTCTTGGCTAACCGATATTCGCTAATTTTAAGGGGTTTTAAAAATTCCTCTTTAAGCATTTCTCCGGGATGGATGGATTTTAACCTTTTGGTCATAGGATTTTCTAAAGCTTGTTTATTCTAGAATAAAAAACAAAGTAGGTAAAGGCCGCTTCATTGAACCAGGCACCAGCAAAAGATAATATTGAACCAAACCTGCTGAAGCAAATGGTGCTTTAAGATGGAAATGCGCCAAGTTAAATCCAAGTAGGTAGCCTACATCCCAGGCTAGTATGGGAGTCGGTCGTAAGATTAGTAGATGGTGGAAGGGACTCAGGTAGGAAATACCTTAGATCCCCTACATACGAAACTCTATGACAAGGTACAAGTGCAGATAACCGTCCTGCGCTTGTTCACCAAGACAAAAAAATGATCATTTTGTTAACGCCAGCAAAACGATTCGTTGCCCACCGTTTTCATAATATCAGGAAAGCGATGATAAAATCATTTTCGTGACGTCATGAAAATGTTGATTCTTTGTCATCAAAGACAGTTACCAGGAAATTCTTGATAGCTGAATAGTGTGTTCCAAAATGGAACGAGCTGCCTAAGCCAACCACTAAGTTTGATGAATTTTCCCATCGGCAACAGCATGTGCAAATTTTGCACATACTGATTCTTCCTTTATTCACCTGTCTGAAGAATATTTCGAATATGTTTTGTAATAACTGTACGATTGGTTTGAACTGAAAATCATTAAGACATGGACGAATCACAAATCTTATTGAACGGACAATATTGGCATTTGTGCTGACTAGGCGTAGGCGAAAAATTGGAGCGGTTGATTTCATCGGCGATGCTCTGGATTTCGATTTTCGCCGCTTCGAGCTTTTTAGTATCGGGCTGAATCGAAACGCGAATGTCTTCATCCAAAAAGTAGAGAGTGAGGCGCGAGGCCGGCAAATTAAAACATTCGCTCGCGGCCAGGGCATAAATAAAGAGCTGCAAATCCTCCGCCGCTTCTTTTTCGGTTTTACTGCGGCCGGTTTTATAATCGATGATTTCAAGCGTTCCATCTGGCAAATCGTCCGCGCGGTCCAGACGACCTGATAAAGTGTAATCCCCTACTTTGAGCTTGAATCCTTTTTCCAAAAACCGAATGCGCGGAATATCTTCTTTAAAATGTCCGTAAAACGCAACGAGAATTTCACGACCACGAGCTTTCCGGAGTTCCATGTGCTGCCGGCCTTCATACCCCTGATTCACCCACTTTTCATCGTAAATTTGTAGCAGGTGCTCGAGTGAAAGATCCGGCTGGAATTCGGTGAAAAGACTCGCCTGTTTTTGCTGTTCCACCGACTTATAAAAGGCTTGGAGCGTTGAGTGCATGCTGATTCCAAAACTCAAATTCGCCGCCGGCGGTTCGGGAATTTTGTAAATATTCGCGTACTGGTATTGGCGCGGACAGGTTTTAAACTTCGTGAGCTGGGAATAACTGAATTGAGTGACGCGGGGGCGATTTTCCAGTAAAAAAGGTTCTTCTTTTTTTGGTTCCACCTGCTGGGTCGACAAAGCCGTGGGGGTTTTTTCGATTTGTGTGAAAACAATTTGCTCAATCACCTCGTCGATGAATCGTGAACGCTTTTTTTTGCGGGGATTGGCGGAAAAGGAAACGCCATAGAAATCGGAATGAAGCATGTATAAATGCTCTTTAGCTCGTGTGACAGCCACATAAAACAACCGCCGTTCTTCCTCGATGTGCGCGTCCGCTTCAGTGAGAATTTCATGCACTAATTCGTCGGGAATGGCAATCGCGTCTTTACGATTGGTATTTGGAAATCGATCATTCGTGAGGCTGGCCAAAAACACCGCTTCAAATTCAAGCCCTTTGGCTCCGTGCACGGTGGAAACAAACACTCCGTCCCGCTCCACCGGCTCAAAGCGTGCGGAAGGATTTTCACCGGCTTCCTGCGCCAAATCCAAATACTTCACGAAATCAATCACGGTTTTTTCAGCCTGCCTGCCGGTAGGCATGGAGGCGCTTCGTTCAAACTCCCGGATTTTATTGAAAAACGCGGCGATGCTCATGATTTCCTCTTCCGCTTCAATCGTACCAGCCGCGAGGAGTTGCTCGTAAAGTTTAATGGTTTGGCAAAAACGATACAGCGTTTCGCCGGCCGTGTGACTGCGGGAAAACTCAAAACAGTCGTTCAGCGTGTCCCGGAGGAATTTGGTGGATTCGTTTTTTTGCACCTCCTTGTACACGGGCTGGTAGTTTTTGCGTGCAGAAGCGATGAGCTCAGCCACAATGTCCATCGAAACGCCCCACACTGCCATGCGCAAAACGCGGTAAAAACTGATGTCATCGGTGGGATTGGCGAGCACCCGCAGCACCGCGACCAAATCCAGGATTTCTTCCTTTAGGTACAGTCCTTTTTCTGACACGAATTCATAGGGAATATTTCGTTTTTTGAGTTCTGCGGCGAATGGCAACAACTGCGCGTTCGTGCGGCATAAAATCGCGATTTCTGAGAAGGGTATTTTGGGTCCCGTGTCATCCTGAGCGAGGCGAAGGATCTCCCCAATGACAAAATCCACTTCTTCCTCAAGCCGTGCCGAGTGAACCAATTGGATGGATTCGGCAACCCCGGGTCGCTGGCCTTTTAGTTTTTTATCCACACCCGCTTTCACCTCCAGCCGGTCTGGATTGTTGTACTGAACGGAGGCGTACGCCAAATCCAGAATCGCCTGATTACTGCGGTAATTTTGGGTCAAAACAACTTTTTCCGCCTCCGGATATTTTTCTTTAAATTGAAGGATGTTGGAAATCGCGGCGCCGCGGAATTTGTAAATGGACTGGTCATCATCCCCCACCACCATGATGTTTTTGTGCTGGGTGGCCAGCTGGTCCACAATGGCGTTTTGGGCGATATTCGTATCCTGGTACTCATCCACGAGGATATAACGATAGCGGCTCTGTAAATACTTCAAAATATTCGGCCGTAACCGGAAAAGTTCGATGACCTTATAATGCAGATCCGCGTAATCCAAAAAGCCTGCCTGAGCCAGGAGCGCCTGATATTTTTGATACGCCTTCCCGAGTTCCAAAAGCCGTTTGGCTTCGAGTTTGTCCTCCATTTTCTTCGCCGCCTCCATCACCATTTCCGGTGAATCCAATTCCTCTTTGAACCGGCTAAACGCGGAAAGCAACGCGTCGATGAACGACGTGGGATTCCCCATGGGGCGGTAGTAATCCAATTCAAATTCAAACAAATGCTCTTTCACAAACATCCACTGCTCCACGCCCGCCAAAATACGGAAACCCGGAGATAATCCGATATCCACTCCGAATTCCCGCAAAATCCGGTCGCAAAACCCGTGAAACGTGTGAATAGGAATCGCTTCGTAGCCAAGCGGCATCAGCCGATCCACCCGTTCTTCCAATTCCGCCGTCGCTTTTTCCGTAAACGTGAGCGCCAGCACCTCGGAATTGCGGCACCAGCCGGAATGAATGATATGCGCAATCCGCTCCGTGATCACCCGCGTTTTCCCCGTCCCCGCTCCGGCAATCACCAGCATCGGCCCATTTTTATGTTGAATAGCCTTGAGCTGCTCGGAATTAAAACCGGTTTTTTTCGTTTTTTTAGGCATAAGGAAACTACTGCCATGATACTAGGAAGAAGAGAGATTAGAAAAGAAAAATTTTCGGGTTCTTAGCTTTCTACTCCGTCACCACCGGGAACCGGTGATGGGCAGTAAGGCAATAACATAACCGTTGTAGAATCCGCGAACGTTAAAACATATTTTTCGTCGAGCCCAGGGACTTTCACTTCCGCATCCCAAGAATCCAGAACTATCTTGCGTCTTCCGTCACCTTTTTCACCTGATAAATCAACAAATGTTAGACCCTTTTCCCCAAAAGCTGTTCTTAAAGCTGCTATAAAAGATCCTTCAGAGCCCAGATCTTTTCCACGCACGATTTCGGCAATCGCTGGCAGAGTAACGGTATCACGAGACATAACCCATTCATCTCCTGCTTCATCACATGCCGTTTCTTCGAAAAGCCTAAGAAAACCTGCGACAATTTCAACGGCATATTTTTTGCCACCTGCCGTAACTTTCTGCACATGAGAATGTAGATTTACATGACACGGAGCCTCACCTTCAAGCCACCATATCACAAATTGGAGTTGATGCTCACGAGCAAAAGCTCTTAAAAGCGGCATTAATGCCGCAAAATCTGTGCATTCAATGTTTTTTAACATCTCACCCAGAGTCTTCCGTAAATCCAAAGCACCTTTGCCATCAGCAGCTAAAACATCTGCCAAAGTGGCACGTTTCTTTTCCGCCAGATCTCTCAACCTTTCGAGATGCCCCAAAAGTCCTCTGTAATCAAGTTGTTCTGAAGCAATAGGTTCTTCGTCGCCGGGGCTGGTCAAGCGTCGCATGCCCCTGTTGATAGCATCAACTAATAGGCTACGTTGCCCAATAGCAACAGCTTCTGTTAGTCTAAAAAGTGCTAAGATTTTATCTGGTGTTCCTAAAAGTCTCGCAGCATGCTCCTCTAAAGATTCTGTTTCAGGCATATTAAAAAAGTTAAAGGTTAAGGCTAAAGCTTAAAACAATTTTTCCACTCCCGTCAATAGCTTTTTACTTTTCCTCCTTCTTTTTCGTCTTTTTCTCGATTTTCTTTTCAGCCTTCTCTTCTTTTTCTTCTTTCGGAGCGGCCTTTTTGCCTGCCTGTCGGACAGGCAGGATCTTAGGTTTTTCTTCTTTGGCTTCCTCTTTCTTCGGATCCTCTTCAGCTTTTACTTCTTCCTTCTCTCCTTCCTTTTCTTCTTTGGCCTTCTTGGTGGTTTTTATTTTCTTCAGGCCCATCCCTTTTAAGCTCAAACCGATGCGGTGTTCGTCGCGGTCGATGTTGATGACGGTGGCCTCCACTTCTTGCCCAACCTCCAAATAATCCTCGGCGCTGTCGACTTTGCTCTCGGCGACTTCGGAAAGGTGGATCAGGCCGGAAAGCTCATCTGGCAATTCCACAAAAGCGCCAAAGAGCGAAAAGCGGCTGATTTTTCCTTTAACCTTGCTGTCCACGGGGTATTTGTCCGCAATTTCCTGCCAGGGGTCGGGCGTGAGGCGTTTGATGGAAAGGGAAAGCTTATCGCCTTCAATGCCGATAATTTCCACTTCTACCTCCTGCCCCATCTTGGCATATTCATGGGGATCCGACACATGACCCCAGGCGATTTCAGAAATATGCACCAAGCCTTCCAGGCCGTTGAACGTGACGAAAATACCGAACTTAACGACGCCGCTCACCTTGCCTTTCACGCGATCCCCAACTGTTAAACTGCTCAGGGCTGCCTGGGAATCTCCATGGGCGGCCGCTTTTTCAGACAAAATCATCTTGCCGCTCGCGCGATCCAAATTGATCACCTTCACCTGTAACTTTTGGCTCACCAGCTTTTGAAGACGCGTTAAAATCATGCCGCTATCCGCTCCTTCCACGCGAGGATAATGCACCGGAGCCAGTTGTGACACGGGGATGAATCCTTTGATGCCATCCACATCCAACAACAAACCACCTTTATTCGCTTCGTGGACGGTGACTTCAATGATCTCGCAATCCCGGAACGCCTTTTCAAACCGATCCCATGCCGTGGCCTGTGACGCCTTGCGCAGAGAAAGCACCACGTTGCCCCCTTCATCTTCCCCGCGGATCACCACTGCCTTCACCGTATCCCCTTCTTTTAGATCCCGGAATGTGCCCTGAGTGTCCTGAGTGTCCTTTCCGGTCACAATGCCCACCGCCACCCCGTTCAAATCCACCACCAATTGGTTTTTGCGGACGGAGATCACCGTGCCTTCCACCACGGTTCCCAACGCCGGCTGGAGCAAGTCCGCCGAATGCGAAAGGAGGTCTTCCATGGTTAAATTTTCATCAACGATTTTGAATGTAGCCATATGTAAAAATGAAGCAGATAAGTTATAAATAATCGCTCTTTGGCGCCCGGCTCCTCTGCAAAAAAGAAGCTAAACTTCAAAGTGCTCCGGTATTTTAGAATCCGGCCGCGCCGGCGTCAAGTGATAATGCAACACTTATGAGGAATCGATCCCTCAAAATCGGGTGGAAGCATGTTTTTTCTCTCTTCGATCTTACAGCCCCTCAACTCATCCCTATTCAAACGAAACTCCTGATCATTGGTGGAAAAAAGGATGAAACCTCGCGGTCGAAGGAGCGCTGATGCGGCGAGCAGCAATGCGGGATGATCCTTTTGAACTGAAAATGATTCCCCCTTATTACGACTGAAAGTTGGAGGATCAATGATAATGATGTCGAAGGTGAGCCCCTTCTTTTTGGCATATTTAAAAAATTCCAGCGTGTCCATTTTGTACACCCAGTTGGTTTCGGGATGTAAGTCGTTGAGCGCGAGGTTTTTTTTGATCCATTCACAGTAGGTTTTAGAAAGATCAACGCTGTAAGTTTTGGCAGCGCCGGCCTTAGCCGCATGAACGCTAAAAGAGCCGGTGTAGGCGAACGTGTTGAGCACAATCTTGCCGACGCTTTGCGACGCGATCCAGCGCCGTGTTTCGCGGTGATCCAAAAAAAGGCCAGTATCCAGATAGCCCGAAAGGTTGAGGTGAAAACGGCATCCATATTCCTGAATCTCGGTTTCGTGATGTGGCCCATCAGGAAAAGCGAGGTTGTCTTTAGATTTATTTTTGTAGAAAAAATTTTGTATGTTTAAAAAATTTTTCAAATCCTCTTCACAGCGATCACTCAACGGCAAAAAACGCTTGTCGAAAACATGAATCACAGCGCTCTCTTTATAAATATCAATCGCCGCTGGAATCAAATCATCCGGAACATGCAAACGGTACGACTCAATGCCATTCTCTTCAAGATACGCCCGCCGCCGCTCAAAATCGCTCTGAAATGTAGAAAATAAATCGATCATGAACTACAGCTTAGCTTAAATCACTCAACGTTCGTAAATAGCATGAAGTCCCGTACTGATGTATAAAATCACTCCGCCATCCATCACCTTAAAAATAATCCGATATTTTTTGTCGATCGAAATGCTCCATAATCCTTTTAATTTTCCTTCAAGTTTATGCAGTCGCAGAGAAGGATGAAAAGGGTTATGGCGAAATAGTTTTTCGGCTTTACAGGCTTTTCGTTGAATTTTATTCGGCAACGCTAAAAATTGCTCTTCGAATGTCTTGTCGTAATGGATCGCTTTAATAACCATGGTTATTCCTTCATTAAATCGCTAAGATTCTTTAATACTTTGGTTTTACCCATTTTATAATTCTGTTCTGCTTCTTTGCTCATGGCCAGAAGCTCTTCTTCAGAAATGAGTTGTTCGAATACCTCAAGAGCGTTGAGAACATAAGCGCTCGTAGTCTTTTGGACTCTTTTAGCACGCTGTTCAACTTCTTGTTTTTTCTCAACGGGGATAGAAATGGCTAGTACGGCTCTCATGGGTAAAGAGGTTATTCTTTTAATACAATTGTATTACAGGCTGGTTGAAAAGTCAAACTTTTTTTAAGTTTTAAGATCTACGCATTGTCTCAAATGTCGTGACGCGCAGCGGTTTCATTAGCCGCTATAAGAGTTCTAATTTTTTCCTGAAGATGTCTGTACTCTGCACCGTTCAATGAAATAATAGCGCCTCGACTAGTTTTGCTTTTATCATCGATAACCTGCCAGACTTCGTATAAGTCGAAGAGCTTATTCCGAACAAAAGTACTGACATTCCTTGTGTCCCATATCATGCCCATCCTCATGCATTGACGAACACATCTTGATGCTTGCTCCCTCTATGGGTGGACAATCTGCAGCTGTTTGACATTCGTCTACTTCACATGCTTCACACGCGGGTAATGCTAAAGCAATAGCGACAAGAACAGTGCGTAAAGGTCCGCCGGCTCTTATTCCAGAAATGAGATCTAACATTCCTGAAGAGGCTCTAGTGTCGCCTCCTCTATCCGCCGTATCTGCTGTCGAGGAAATGGTGAGAGTTTTTGGCATCATAGATATGAGAGTTAATTAATAATTATGAATAGTCTACAAACTAGTACTTTTTCAAAATAAAATCAAATGAGCTATTTAATCTGCGCACATCCTGAATGATCAAATCCTCTGAGATATGAACCGTTAGCCCACCAAACTTCGTATAAAATGATTAGTTAGGCGATGGCGCATTTAGGTTTCATCATCATCCAATTTTGGATTCCAGCTTGTTTCCCCTAGGTTCCACTTTGTGAGATGAAAGCAAATTGGATATTTGGTTCCATGCCATGTAAGATTACTGTCCCTGCCGCCAGTTCCACTTGTTGGCTCTCCTGGTCCAGCTTCACAGCCTCCACCAGAACTTAAATGAGGACATAGTATCTTTCTGATGCCGTCATTAAAAAATTTAATTGTAATTTCTACAGGTTTCTCTAACGGCGGAAATCTATCCGGTTTCTTAGAATTTTTTTTGCCTAGGCATGTAAGTGTTCCTTCTGATATTACTATTTTTTCCATATAAAATTGAAGTTATAGAATAATAAAAAACCCGGGGAAGTTCCGGGCTATATTTACAGCTAAGTTTTAAAAATTAGCTACGACGGAACTTCTGTCTTAAAAATAGATTTTCGCGACGTGTAGCTAATTTTTGAAATAATAAATTCATATGAGTTTATATTATGGAACTTGTCCCTAAATGTAAAGGACTAAATGCGCTTTTGCCTAACTCGATTTTATACGAAATGTTTTCCGAATAACAACACTCACGACACCGCCCCTTCCTGTATTTCATAAACCGCCTTGGGCATCGCTATTCCGTCCAGAAATTCCAGATGGGTTGTGGTAAGAAAAACCTGCGAGGAGCCGAGGCTGGCCATGAGGTATTTTTGGCGTTCTTCGTCGAGTTCAGAGAATACGTCGTCGAGGAGTAAGAGCGGTTCGGCGGAGAGGGTTTGGGTGAGCCATTCTTTTTCGGCAAGTTTTAGTGCTAAAACCAGACTGCGCCATTCGCCGCGGGAGGCAAAGGAGGGCATGTCATGTTCATTGAATAAAAAGCGCAAGTCGTCGCGATGAGGGCCGATGTTGGTGACGCCGGTGGCAATATCCCGTTTGCGGCTGGTGACTAGTTTTTCCGCCAATTCCTCCGCGGGGGATGATGGCAAGTAGCCCAGATTGAGTTCATCCGAAGTTCCGGCCAGGGCTTTGTAAAATCGGGGAACGAGCGGATAAAGGGCTTGGGTGACGGTCGCGCGTTTTGTGATGAGGGTGATGCCGAGGGGGATCAGGAGTTCATCCCACGGCTCCAGTTCTTTTTCCTTGGTTTTTCCATCGCGGATTTTCCGGAGAAGAGTATTGCGCTGATAAAGAAGGTGGTTGTAGCGCATCAGGGTTTCCAGATAGTCGCGATCCACCTGGCTTAAAAGCACGTTCAGATACCGTCGGCGGGAGGAGGGAGCGTGAGCGAGTTCCGACATGTCGTCGGGGGAAAAAAAGACGAGAGGCAAATGGCCCACAAAATCCGAAGCCGCTTTTTTGACACCATTCACTTTTAACACCTTGTCCGCTGGGTTTTTGGTAATAATGACTTCAAGTGTCTTGATCCGGCTGTCTTCAGGCTCCACGGTGATCCGGCAAAAGTCTTCATCAAAACCAACCAAGTCCTGATTTTTGGACGTCCGGAAGGATTTGGAAAGGCCGCACAGGAAAATGGCTTCGAGCAGATTCGTTTTCCCCTGGCCGTTTTTACCGGCAAAAGCCAGTAGTTTACCTGTGGGAAGCGTAAGCATCACGTCACGCAGATTCCGGAAGCCTTTGATGGTGAGGGTTTTCAGTCTCAGGTGGATTGATCTTTAGGGTGAAATTTGCTATAATAATAGGATACATTTTCTAAATGAAAAACAAAAATCCATTTCGGGTCTATCGGATTGGGCGGAAAAAACGCAAATCCGAAAAGGCGCAAACAGACATGGCGTGGCTGAATTACGTTGGTCTCGGGTGCCTCACGCTGGTTTTGATGGCAGTGGTGTATTGGTTTGCCCCTTCCGGAATGTGGTTCAAAGCGGCTGTGTTACAACTGCCTGAACCTTTCAATGGAACCGTGATGCCCGTGGAAAAAGTGCCGGATTGGGCTCATTTTAAAGGCGATTCCTCCGTACCCTACAGCGCGATCCCAAAAGACCAGATGATTCCCCTGCCCCCTTACGACCTTTCACTCATTGATTTTCCCGATACAGCGCTTCAATGGGGAAATTCGGCGCAGGACATGATTCGCGACACCAAAATCACTTATTCCGTGGTGTATTTGGGGAGTTACGAAACCAATCATCAGGAAGAAACCGGAAGTCATTTGGCAGTGGACATCAAAATGCCCCAGGGAACGCCGGTGTACGCGATCGCCAACGGACAGGTGGTTAAAGCGGTCACCATTGAAAATGGCTTCGGCCATCACATCGTCCTAAAACACATCCAAGTGCCGGATCCGGAAAATCCGGGTGTTTTTACCACCGTGTATTCCACCTACAACCATTTGAGCGACGTGCTGGTCAGTGAAGGTCAAAACGTGATGAAAGGAGATCTCATCGCCAAAAGCGGCAACACGGGCACTTCAACCACCCCGCATCTGCACTTCCAGATTGATAAAGATTCCGCCTCATGGCACCCCTATTGGCCATTTACCTGGCAGGAATCACAGGCGGCGGGTCTGAGCTTTTTTGAAGCGGTGAATGCCGGATTGGGAATAGACAAGGCTAGACAATATACGATCAATCCGATGAACTTCGTCACTCAAAACCTTAGTTACAACCAAAGCGCCTCAAACCGCGTGCTAGATGTAGCGCCTCCACCCCCCCCTTCAGCCACTCCCGAACCAATTTCTCAGCCCACGGTCACGGTTATAGAAGATCCAACGGTTCGCGTCGCTTCCACTGAATCCGCCTTCGACACATCGCTCATGAACTTCACGCTCAGTGGTGAAACGGTGAGTCTGCTGGGCAGCGGCGTGCGGATCATTGTGAAGGACGAAGAAAGCCAGATTGAACAATTGGGTGATAATGACTCAATACCCGTGACAGTGGAGGGCGTGGGCAGAGTCCTGAATCCCCTGCTCCGCAAAAGCGATTTTAAAAACGGTGAAGCGAGCGTGAACGTCAAGAGTGATGAAGCCGGCACCAGCACTGTGATGGTGGGCAAAAGCGCGCATCAGGTGCAATTTGTCGTTTCGGCTCAAAACGCCATGGCACTGGCCATCAAGCACGATGGCAACTTTATTCCAAATACCATCGAGGAAATTCAAGTGATGGGTGTGGATGAAAGCGGAGCGTTGAGCCCCACCCTCAACTTCAGCGGCGAAGTGGAATTGACGGTGACAGAGGGGCAGGCAATCGCGACCCCCAATCATCTGCGCGCCAGTGACTTTAAAAACGGCATGGCCACCGTGCGGCTGAAAGTATTGAATGAAAAACCTGTGGTGATCCGCGCCCAAAACGGATCGCTCGTCGGCGAAAGCTCTCCAATGGAAGCGGAATCGGGAAAGCTGTTCACAGACCTGGATCAAAACCATCCGAATTACGCAGCCGTTAAATTTCTTAAACAGGAAGGCATCATTTCCGGTTACCCGGACGGCACCTTCCGACCCGATAAAACCGTGAACCGCGTGGAGGCGCTCAAAATGTTAATGCTGACCTTTAGCGACGGAGCCACGGTGAGTGAGCCACTCCCCTTTTCTGATACCAATGATGGCGCGTGGTATGCCAATACCCTGGCAGCCGCTTTGCAAAAAGCCATTGTAAAAGGCTACGCCGATGGTCGTTTCCGCCCCGAACAAACCGTGAACCGCGCCGAATACCTCAAAATCCTTTTCAACTCCGCCGGAGTGAAATTTGAAGGTGAAATCGTGGCCCGCCCGTATGAAGACGTGGCAATGACCGACTGGTTCGCCCCCTTCGCCTGGCTCGCCAACCAAAAAAACATAATCGACGTAGCTCGCACCTTACGGCCCGCCGACGGCATGACCCGCGCCCAAGTCGCCGAAACGATTTACCGGATGAAAATGATCCAGAAAAACGGATTGGTGAGTTACTCCAAATGAACTATCTAAACCGCGGATGATTGTGGTTTGGGTTAGGTGGTTGAGAACTATATAAGAAATGATGTCTTAAAGACAGCAAAAATGAGATGGTCGGCAAATGTCACCCGGATGGATTGAACTGGATCGATAAGCACAATTTTATTTTCATCTTTTTAAACGTGTGCTATCATCGCACTTGACATTTAACAAATATAAACATGTTCAAAAAACTCCTCCACAAATTCTCCAAACGCCGCCGTGCTTTGGTTCTTTGGTTCAACGAACTTGGAATCAAAGATGTGCCATTGGTGGGAGGGAAAAACGCCTCATTGGGGGAAATGGTTCGGTTGCTAAAATCTAAAGGAGTGCGTGTGCCGGACGGATTTGCCATTACGGCGTACGCGTACCATTACATGCTTGAAAAAGCCGGTTTAAAAGACGACATTCGCAGAGCGATGGCCGGACTGAACGTTAAAAACATACATAGCCTGAAGGCATGCGGAGAAAAAGTGCGGCACATTATCCTGAATGCCCCTTTTCCGGAAGATTTGAAAAACCTGATACTGGATTCTTACTCCAAAATGGAGGCGATGTACGGCAAAAATTGCGACGTGGCCGTGCGCTCCTCCGCCACCGCGGAAGATTTGCCTGATGCTTCGTTTGCGGGCCAACAGGAAACCTATTTGAACATCCGCGGAGCCGAAGCATTGCTCCACGCCTGTCACAAATGTTTCGCATCGCTTTTCACCGATCGTGCTATTTTTTACCGAGTGAACAAGGGCTTCGATCACTTTGCCATCGGACTTTCCATCGGCGTGCAAAAAATGGTACGCTCGGATCTCGCGGCCTCGGGTATCATGTTTTCGATTGATACCGAAACCGGTTTCAAAAACGCTGTGCTCATTAACGCTGGCTACGGCCTTGGCGAAAACCTCGTGCAGGGCGCTGTGAATCCAGACGAATACTACGTGTTCAAACCCACGCTCAAACAGGGCTACAAACCCATTTTAAGAAAAGTGCTGGGTGAAAAACAATTGACGATGACGTACAGCAAACCCGGCAGTGATTCCCCGGTTAAAAACAGTCCAACCCCCTCTGAAAAGCGCAAAAAATTCAGCATCACCGATGACGAAGTGCTGACACTAGCCAAATGGGCAATGATCATTGAAGATCACTACAAAAAACCCATGGACATGGAATGGGCGAAGGATGGTAAAACCGGTGAACTTTTCATCGTACAGGCCCGCCCCGAAACCGTGCAGTCTCAACGCGATTATTCGGTGCTGGAAGAGTATCACCTGAATAGCAAAGGAAAAGTTCTCGCGTCCGGTTCTCCGGTCGGAAGCAAAATCGGCGCCGGCAATGCCAGCGTGATTTTGAGCTCCAGACAAATCAACGACTTCAAAAAAGGTGATGTACTCATTACCGAAATGACAGATCCTGAT
>JAZDOH010000085.1:0-5118 GCA_043798815.1 Candidatus Peregrinibacteria bacterium
TTCTTCAAGTATCACTGTATAGCTATCTTTCCACATTCTTCTTAAAATACCGTAGCCTCGGACTCTGTCATATACATAACCAGTTTGGAAGAGATACTGTATTAGCTTTTCTCGTTGTTTTTCAGATGCGTGCAAGCTTATTTCATTTAAAATAACTGAACAAGCCTGTTTTTTATAATACGAATCAAGACTGGGTGCTACCGCAAGAAGTTGATCAAATAGAGTTAGGTATTCGCTTTTTTCACCCTTTTTCAAATCATTATTTATTTTGTAAAGGAAGAGTTTTCGTTTGTAAATATCTTGGTTAAATCCAAGATCCAGAGCTTTGCAGGTTTCTTCCGATGAGATCGAAAAAAGCCAGCCTTGAAAAAGATAATAACCATCGTCTTTGTCTGTTAGCCTTCTGAAATTCCTTAGAAAAAAACTTTTATCCAAATTGAATTGTAAAAATTAATTATTATCAAGAGTATATTAATACTTTTTATCTAAACAATCTAAACATTGGATAGGAAGCATTTCGCACAACGTTTCGGGCGAGCCGATATTTTGTGGTGGTAAACTGTTTGGGTTAAGCCCAACACCACTGCAAAAATGGGTGAGCGAACGTTAAAATAAAATTATTTTTTCTTCCAATTCCAACCACATTTCTTGCATTCGTATCGCATTGACTCTGTTTCTCCCATATATTTTACAGATTCTCCTTCTGGGGTAAAACGAGCCATTTCGATTTCTTTTATATCTTCTGAGCTACATTTTGGACAGGTCATTTTCATGCAATTGAAGTTAAAAAAATATTTTATTTAGCAACCTGCCGACTAGTCCGTGTTATAGGATGTAAATTATTTTTCACCTTTTTCATTTTTCAAGTAATTATTTCTCCAAATTTTTAAGCATATGCCTACTCCAATACATAAGGGTATTTTAATAGCCCAAGAGAAATGCATGAACCAGATATAGATTCCGCCAAACATCCAAATAATTCCAAGAAATAATGGAAGCACTAAGGAGTATAAAAAAATTTCATATATCCACATAAATGCCTCTAATAACCAATCTAAAGTTTTTTTCATAGCGGTGAAAAATAATTTATTTTATATTACTCTGTATTCAATTCATTTTAAAATAAAAACTTGGCAATGGCAAAAATTTATGTCCCTTTTTATACCAAAATCTGCTAAAAAAGGTACCATTTTTGAAAAGCGCTGAAAACGTACCGCAAAGGGGAAGATCGGTGACTGGCCCGTACGACTCGCTTTGCCAAACCGGGCTCCCCTGGAGGAAGGCTAACGATGGTCGCGGCGATGCTCTCGCTCAAAGTGTCTTGTGAGTGTCTTGTGATATATTAACATCCAGACCACAGCTTATGTTCAAAAAACCTTTCGTCGTTTTGGATTTGGAAACCAGCGGCATTGATCCCAAGAATAATGACATCATTGAGATGGCGTTGATCCGCTATGAAAACGGAAAGGAGGTGGCGCGCATGGATTCGCTCATCAAAATCGATTACGTTCTTCCCAAAATCATCACGGCCATCACGGGGATTACAGATGAAGAGATACGCGCCAAAGGGCAGCCGTTGCTGGAGGTAATACATGAAGCGGAACCGCTGCTGAGCGATGCGTATTTGATCGGCCACAACATCAATTTCGACGTGGGATTTTTAAAATCAAAGGGGGTAAAACTCGACGTGCTGGGATTGATCGACACCGTGCCGCTCGCGCAAATCCTCATCCCATCTGCGCCCAGTTATAGTTTGGAATCGTTGGCATCTGATTTGGGAATTGAGCATACCGAAAGCCACCGGGCCATGGGCGATGTGGAAGCCACACTGGATTTGTTCAAACACTTGCTGGGTGTTATTGATCAATTGCCGAAAGAAACGGTGGCGGAAATCCAAAAGCATGTGGCCAAAAGCTCGTGGGAAAGCGGAGTGGTGTTTTCCGACGTCGCTCCGAGCAAGCGCAAGCGAGCCGAAGGGGCTAAACCCCATGACTCCACTCATCACACCGTTCTGAACGACGTGAGTATTCCCCCTTCCCCCATCGACCTCGACACCTTTTTTAAGAGCATGGCTCAGAGTTTTAAACAGTACGAAGAGCGGCCTCAGCAGCAGGAAATGGCAAAGGCCGTGCTCAACGCGTTTGAACATGGATATCACCTGATCGCGGAAGCGCCCACGGGAGTGGGAAAATCGCTGGCTTACCTGGCCGCGGCGGCGGAAACAGCGCTCAGGAACAAATCCAAAGTAGTTATTTCCACCAACACGCTCAATCTCCAGCAGCAATTGTACGAAAAAGACGTGCCGCTGCTCCTGCAGGTTTATAAAAACGTCACGGGCGGTTCGGGATTGAAAACCGCAGTGCTGAAAGGACGAAGCCATTACCTGTGTTTGCGCCGCTTGGCGGAATTCAAACGCCGTCCGCAGTTCAACGAAAAAGAAGTGGTGCTCCTCACTAAAATTTTGGTATGGCAGGCAATCACGAAAACGGGTGACAGCGGCGAAATTCACATCACGCGGGAGGAATCGTTGATTTGGGATTTTGAACTTTCGGCGGATAAAAAATACTGTTCGCCGGTTAAATGCCAGGCGTACGGCGAATGCGGTTTGCATCGGGCGAGGGCGTTGGCGGAAACGGCGGATTTACTGATCGTGAATCACGCGCTTTTATGCGCGGATTTGGAAAGCGGCGGAGGGCTATTGCCGGAATATCAGTATTTGATCGTCGACGAAGCGCATCATTTTGAAGAAGCCGCCACCGACGCCTTTTCTTGCTCCGTGGGGCAGGAAAGCATTGCCTTGCCGATCAAATTGATGATGCAAAAACTGGAGGAATTGCGCCAAAAACACGGAACTCAGTTCAGCTCGCTCGAACCGCTGCTGCAAGAAATCCCCGCGCTTCAGCAATTCATCGACAACTTTTTCTCCGTGATCGCGCTATTCACCGGCCGCAATGTCCCGGATTCGGGTTACGAGGAACATTTGCTGATCGACTCAAGGATTCTGGGCATGCCCGAATGGACAAATTTAGAAACGTCCATGGAAGAACTCTACGGTAAAGTTCACTATTGGCTCAAAAACCTGCGCGTGAGTCCGCTGGAATTCTCTGACGAACTTTTGCAGGAAATGGAGGCGCTGGAAGAGCAACTCCACCGCCTCAAACTCTTTTTCAGTGAAGCGGAGACTGCGGAATCGGAACACCGTCAAATCCGCTGGATGTCCGCGAACCTTTCCGGCATCGTGTCGCTTCACATCGCGCCGTTGCTGACGGGCCCACGGCTAAAAGAAATGCTGTACGACCAAAAAAAGTCCATCATTCTTACTTCCGCGACACTGGCTACTCCCGTACCCAATGAAGAGATAGATGATCATCGCCCCTTCGGTTATTTGCGCCAAATGCTGGGGTTGGACGACCGGTTTGAAGAGCTTCTGCTGGATTCACCATTCAATTTTGAAACCCAAGCCTACGTGCTGCTGCCCACGGATATGCACCCGCTCACTTCGCCGCGGAGCATGGGCCAGGTGACGGAGTTCTTTGTGGCATTGATTCAGGCGACGGGCGGCGGAACGCTGGGGCTCTTCACCGCCTATTCCGCGATCGAAACTTTGTACTTGAACCTGATCAACCGTCCTGAGGGTCAGCAAACCCATATTTTGGGTCAGCGCATCAGCGGCGGCCGGAATAAAATCATGAAAGCTTACCTGGCCGACCCCACCCACTCCGTGTTGCTCGGCACCTCCAGTTTTTGGGAAGGAATTGACATTAAAGGTGAAGGACTCACGTCGCTCATCATCCACAAATTGCCTTTTGATGTGCCCAGCGAACCGATTTTTGCCGCCCGCCGGGCGTTATTCGGAAACGCGTTTATTGAATATGCTGTTCCCCGGGCCGTTTTGCGCTTCCGCCAGGGCTTTGGCCGCCTGATCCGGAGCAAGCGGGATTACGGCTGTCTGGTGGTGCTCGATAACCGCCTGACGACCAAAGATTTCGGCCAATGTTTTATTGGAGCTCTGCCCAAAGGGATTACGGTGGAAAGGACTGGGTTAATGGAAATTCCGAACAAGATAAAAAAGTGGTTGCTATTGACAAAACCATAAAAAGTATGATAAAATTATCATGTAAAATAACTTTTATATGAAAAACTCTTCTAAACCAGGTTATTATGAATCGCCCAAGAGGGGTGGTTTACTAAGTAGACTAGCTTTGGCAGGTGTGCTGGCCACAGCTGCTTGTACTCCTAATGCGAATCCTCCTGATCGTGGTCAGGGGTTATCCCTATCTGTTCATGATACTACCATGGCAATTAGGGCCTATCTCTCTAAAATGCCAAGGGCAAAAAACGATTCAGCTTTCGCCGCGAACATTAATCAATTGAAAGTTTTTAAAATGTTAGAAAGAGGCGATGAGGAATTTGATGAATTTGTAGAAGATATTCGACTAGATGATGGATTTCAATTTGATGGAGCAAGGCCTTCTGACGTGGTTCGCATTACATTGGCAAAAACAGGTGTGGAAGAACGTGTATCAAATGCAGTCGCTTTTGACGCAAGTGGCAAGGTAACAGGCTGGGTAGGCTACTAAAGTTTCCTGTATTGCATCACCTTTCGATCAACCACGTAGGTCGCGCCCTCACGGTTCGCCTCTTCGCGTACCTTCCACTCCGTCGCCGCACTCTGCTCCCGCTCAATCAAACCATGATGAGCCAGTCTTTCATGAGCTTTGCATAGCGGCACCAGTGTTTTTGGGTCATGCGTCCTTTCGAGGGCGAATCGTCGAGTATGGTGAAAAATCTGGTAAGTCCTTGCACACCCCGGGTACGCGCATTGCCCATTGGTTTTTTTTGAGCACATGATTTTTAATGCGCACGGGGATATATCGTTTGGTTGTCACCACTGGTTCAGGCATTTCCGCGGCTAATTTTTCTTCCCGCAATGTCAGAAATTCCCGAATCAAAGTGCTCCAGTCACTTTGACCTTTAAGTTTTTGCAATGCTTCCGCCGTCTCGCGGTCAAGCTCCATCGACAAAACGACCGCTTCCGTCCCGGGACGGGCGCAATCAGCAGAGCTTTCTTGTGACGCGTCAAGGCCGGCCGGGCGACCGGCCGCACGCGCCGCCGGC